>JAABRT010000144.1 GCA_011390805.1 Gemmatimonas sp.
TCTGCACGCTCACGACTGCAGGTGCGACGCGTTCCACCGCGGTGGTGATTGCCGTACGACGGGACTGATTGATGTTTTGTGCCGGTACCGGGCCCGGTGGCCCCGACGACACCGGTGGGACAGCCGCTCCCTGTGCCAGCGAGTCTGACGGATTCGCGCCTTCACAGCCAACAAACGCCAACGCTGCGATCACTATTGCCGAAAGACGCGCCACGATCATGTATCCCCCGCACGCAGTCGCTGTCCGCTTCCCGGACGACGCTGCGCATCGGCCTGCGCTTGATCGGTGAACGGGTAGGCGAGCATGGCGCGCAGCGTCACGGCGCCCACCACCGCCGCGTCGGCGCCGGCCACACCGCACGCCGTCATACTGGCGGAGTTCGCTGGGAAAAGCGCCACAACTTCGGCCTCGAGCTGCGCCTGCTCGAGCAGACTGCGGGCGTCGGCGATGACATCAGCTCCAGCGCCTCCCATGGCGTCGAGCCGGTCCACATCGATTAAAACAAATGCAGCGCCGGCTTTGGCCGCGAACAGCGCCTGCGAGGCCGTGGCAATGAATGTTGCGGCCACACGAATGCCGCTCGCGGAGAGGGCACGCATTACGGCCGCGTTGTCGGCGGTGAAGGGGACCTGCAGCACCACGTTGTCGGCCGCCCGCCCAAGCGCGCGGGCCTGATCATCACCGATGGCCCCGTCTTCCGAGTCAGCCAGCAAGCTGGCCGCGTCAACCAGAACCGGGATGGACACGGCGCGCGCGAAACCAGCCAGCCACGACACCGCGGCCTCCGGCGTCGCGGCGGCGCTGAGTGCTGCGTCCGGGAGAACCACGCCGTCGCACCAGCCGCGGGCGTCAGCCCACTGCACGTCGTCGAGCGCGTCGGTGGCAAGGAAAAGCTTCACGTAGAAGAAAGGTAAAGGGTCGCGGGATAAGTGACCTGCTCCAGGAACAATCCCTGCGGAGGAGCCGGTGCGGTGGTCTGTCGGTTATCGGTAGCCAGCAGAAGAGTTGCAATCGTCCCGGGGGGGCGACGGCCGGTGGCCACGGCCACCATGGTTGCCACCAGAAATCGCACCATGTGGTGAAGAAAACGATTGGCTTCGATATCAAACACCACCCCACCGTCTACAGCGCGCCAGCGGGCCAGCGTCACCTCACACTCGTGATTGTCGTCGGGCGGGGCGGTCCCCTGGATCGCAAACGCCCGAAACGCATGTGTGCCAGGCAGCGACGACGCTTCGGCGTTCAGCAGTGTCAGATCCACCGGGCGCCCCAGCGGCCATTCCGTGTGCCGTCGAAAGGGCGACATGGCCCCCCGATCGGTTCCTACGAAATAGGCATACCGGCGCCGCTCGGCGCTGAATCGTGCGTGAAACGCCGGCTGCATCGGGAAGGACTCGGCCACCCAGATGTCGCGCGGCAACTTGGCGTTCATCGCCCGCTGGATGCTGTCGGCACTCCAGCGCGGCGGCACCCTCACCCCCACTGCCTGCCCCCGCGCGTGAACGCCGGCATCCGTGCGCCCTGAGCCGAGGGCAGTGATTGGCTCACCACACAGCCCCGCCAGCACCGCTTCCATTTCACCCTGAACCGTGCGAACCTCCCGCTGTCTCTGCCATCCGGAAAAAGCGCCACCGTTGTAGTGGGTCACTAAAAGAAAGGAGGCGAGTTCGGGTGATTCCATGAGCCTCAAAAGATACGTGTTCCGACAGGTGCCTTCAAGCGATCCCGGGTGAGCGTTTGGTCCAACTTCGCGTTGTGCAACCATCTGTACGCAAACGCGTCTGTTTGACAACCGATGCGCATCGTTTCCACATTGCGCGGCTCCGGCTTCCGATTGCTCCCGTTTCCCATTTCATGGCCCCTCGCTCACTCGCCTCTCTTGCTCACGCGCTCGGTGCAACGTCGGATCTCGACGGGGCACTGGTGGCGCTTTCGGAATGTGTAGCGGAAATGGATCGCGGCGCCTCGATTGCATTGCTGCGCTACGATGGTCGACGTGAAATGCTGCGCGAGCGTCTCACTCCCATGCTTGGCCGCATTGAGCGGCAGCCGGTGGAGACAACGTTTGATCACCTGCCAGCGCCGGTGCAAATGAAGGTGGCGGCGGGGGGGCAGTTTGTGGATATGGCCGAACGCTCGTCGGAATACGCGCGACTGTTCGGTTTTACTCACGCCCTGGACGGTGGCGCGCTGGCGCTGCGCGGACTGCGTGTAGAAGGCTATCTGGCGGCGGTGCTGGTGTTGTACGAACCGCGCAAGATCTTTGGCACGCGTACCACGGAACGTTTGTCGCCAGCGCTGGCGCTGTTTGATCTGGCGTTCAGCCGGTTGTCGGAACGGGAAGCGCGCGAAGAAGCGGTGCGCACGCTTGAAGACGTGACGCAGCGCGTGCACGGCGAATATGTGAAAAAGCTGCGCGCATTGCAGACGGAACTGCGCGAGGTGCGCAATACAACGCCGCAGGGGGTGCCTGCCATCTCTCCGGAGCAGGCCGTGGCCTTGCAGGTGGAGTCGGCGCGCATGGAGGAGGAATCGCGGCGTGCGTTGCGCAAAGCAGACCTGGCCGAACAGCAGCTCGCTGCGGCCATGGGACAGCTCGAGCAATCACACACGGAGTTGCACCGCCGCAGCGAAGCGCTCAGGCAGCGTACGCGCACGCTCTATCTGATTGACCGCGTGATGACGCTTGATGCGGGCACTGAAGATCCGCGCGAGCTGGCCGACGGATTGCTGGCGCTTGTTGGAGACGATATGCAGGCGCAGCGCTGCTCATTGATGCTGGCGGCGCCCGAACCGGAGCATGTGTTTCTGGCCGCCGCACGCGGACTTGCCCCGCACATTACTCTGGGCATGCGCATACGGTTTGGCGAGGGCGTGGCTGGACGTGTGGCGGCAGCACGCGAGCCGCTGCTGGTGCAGGATGTATCACAGGCCGACCGCCATCCGTTGCTGCGCGACCAGTACTTTACCACCGGTAGCTTTATCAGCTTCCCGCTGGTTTATCACAATACGCTGGTTGGCGTTGTGAACCTCACCAATCGCGCCAAGTTGGGCGTGTATTCCGATGAAGACGTGGAACGTGTACGCATTCTGGCGCTTGTGATTTCCCTGGTCGCGTTTAATGCCCGTTTGTCTGAGCGACTGCTGGCGGCCATTGATGTCGGCTGAAGTGGGTGGGGCCGAGGCACTGCGCCAGGCAATTCGACGTTTGGCGGCCGGCGAGTCGCTCAGCGCAGACGAGATTTCCAATGCCTTTGACGTGATCATGCGCGGCGAAGGGACGCCGGCGCAGGTTGCGGCGCTGCTGATGGCGCTTCGCGTAAAAGGCGAGACGGTGCAGGAGGTCGCGGGGGTCGCCCGTGCACTGCGTCGCGCCATGGTGACCATTGATGCGCCGCAATACGAGGCGATCGTAGATACGTGCGGCACCGGTGGCGGCACCATTACCACGTTTAATATCTCGACGGCGGCAGCGCTGCTGGCGGCAGGTGCAGGAGTACGCATTGCCAAGCATGGCAATCGCTCGTTCACATCGCGGTCGGGCAGTGCGGACGTGCTTGAAGCGCTGGGGGTAGCCATCGACACAACGCCCGATGTGATGTTACGCGCGCTGAATGACGCGGGCGTGACCTTCATGTTTGCACCGCTCATGCATCCGGCCATGCGACATGTCGGTCCGGTGCGTCGTGAGTTGGCTATTCCCACGGTGATGAACATTGTGGGGCCGTTGGCCAACCCGGCGCGTGCGGGACGACAGGTGGTGGGTGTGGCTGATGCAGGCCGGCTGATGCTGATTGCCGGTGCGCTGGCGGCCCTTGGCAGCGAGCGTGCGCTGGTGGTGCACGGTGCGCCTGGCATGGATGAGATCTCGCCGCTGGGCATCACAACCGTTATCGAGGTGCGCGATGGCGCGCTCTCGGAGTGGACCATCGATCCGGCGTGGGCGGGTGTGGATGGCGTGCGGGCGGATGATCTCGTGGGCGGTGAACCGGAAGACAATGCCCGCGTGATCACCGATGTGCTGAGCGGCGGCGGGACACCGGCCGCGATTGCGGCGGTGCTGTTGAATGCGGCGGCCGCGATTTACGTGAGCGGCGCGGCGACCACGTATCGCGAAGCGATTGGGGTAGCCCGCGAAGCACTCGACAGCGGGGCTGGGTTGGCCGCGCTTGAACGGCTACGGGTAGCGTTCAGCGGCGTCTGACGTAAGCTCGCGCAAAGTTTGTTGCATTGCCTCTCGCCAGGCACCGCCGTCTAGTACCGCCGCAACACCCCCACCACAATGCCCTGAATACGCACGTCGTCTTCGTGCACGTACAGCGGCTCCATGGTTTCGTTGGATGGCTGCAACCGAATGCGACCATCCCGTTCACGGAAGTAGCGCTTGACCGTGGCCGCTGCACCGTCGAGCAGCGCGATAACCATTTCGCCGTTGTCTGCCGACTGCCGCTCGTTGACCACGACGTAGTCGCCGTCTTCAATGTGGTCTTCAATCATGGATTCACCACGCACCTTGAGCACGTAGTGACTGCCGTTGCGA
>JAABRT010000145.1 GCA_011390805.1 Gemmatimonas sp.
GAAAAAGAGCGCCGCCAAGGGTGGAGACTTTACGTACTTTGTGCCCGATGTCGCGTACCACGTGACCAAGTGGGAACGTGGCTACCGTCGCGCAATCAATGTGCAGGGCGCCGATCATCACAGCACCACCACACGTGTGCGCGCCGGCTTGCAGGCGCTCGACATGGGTATTCCGCAGGGCTATCCGGAGTACGTGCTGCATCAGATGGTCACCGTGATGCGCGCCGGCGAAGAGGTGAAGATCTCCAAGCGCGCCGGTTCGTATGTGACGGTGCGCGATCTGATTGACGAAGTAGGCCGCGATGCGGTGCGCTACTTTTTTCTCATGCGTAAGGGTGATTCACAGCTCGTGTTTGATGTGGATCTGGCCAAGTCGCAGAGTGAAGACAATCCGGTGTATTACATCCAGATGGCGCACGCACGCATGTGCGGCATCTTCCGTGTGGGCGAAATCGACGCCACCACTGTCACCGGTGAAGGTGTGGACCTGGGCGTGCTCTCTGAACCGGCCGAAATCGAGCTGGTGAAAGCTCTCCTCGATTATCCCGCACTGCTGGTTGGTGCCGCCGACGCGGCCGAACCGCACCGCGTGGCCGCCTACCTGCTCGAAACCGCGCGTCTCGCGCATTTGTGGTATCACAAACATCACGTTCTCGGCGAGCCTGAGAACATCACCAACGCGCGACTCGTACTGGCGCGCGCCACGCAGCTCGGTCTCGCGGCCGGTTTGCGCCTGCTTGGTCTTACCGCTCCGGAGCGCATGTGAACTCGTCAGTAAACACGCCTGAACAGCACGCCGATACACCACTCGTTCACCCGGTGCACAAAGCGGCCAGCACGGTGCTTGTTGTGGGCTCCGTCGCACTCGATTCAGTGGAGACGCCGTTCGGTCGCGCCGACGAAGTGCTCGGCGGCTCGGGCACGTACTTCGCCTCGAGCGCATCGCACTTTGCGCCGGTGCAGGTGGTGGGTGTTGTGGGCAGCGACTATCCGGTAGACAAGCTCGCGCCGCTCGAGAAGCGGGGCGTGGATCTGGCCGGACTTGAACGCGCCGAGGGCACCAGCTTTCGCTGGCGCGGACGTTACCGTCATGATCTCAACTCCGCCGAAACGCTCGAAACGCATTTGGGTGTCTTCTCGCACTTTGCGCCCAAGATCCCGGAGCAGTTTCGCAAGGCACCGTTTGTCTTTCTGGCGAATATCGACCCGCGCCTGCAGCTGCAGGTGCTCGATCAGGTAGACTCGCCCAAGCTTGTTGCCTGCGACACCATGAACTTCTGGATCGAGAGCCGTCGTCCCGAACTCATTGAGTTGCTGGGACGTGTGGACCTGATCACGCTCAATGATGGCGAAGTGCGACAGCTCACCGAGAAGGCCAACCTTGTGCACGCGGCACGGTGGATTCTTGATCGCGGCCCCAAGCATGTAATCATCAAGAAGGGTGAGCATGGCGCGTTCATGTTCACGCGCGAGTCGGTGTTCTTTGCACCGGCGTATCCGCTGGAGCAGGTGTTTGATCCCACCGGTGCCGGCGATTCCTTCGCTGGTGGCTTCATCGGTCATCTGGCCAGCACCAATGATCTCAGCGACCTGTCCATGCGTCGTGCGGTTGTGGTTGGTTCGGCCATGGGTTCGTTTGCCGTTGAGAAGTTCTCCAACACGCGCCTGCTCGAAATCGGGCATGATGACATTGAGCGTCGTGTGCAGGAGTTCCGTCAGCTGGTGGCGTTTGACTCTCCGCTGAATACCTGACAATGAGTGATCACGCCGACGATCGCCGCGATTTGCAGAACGCCGACAACCCGAACACGGCGGGCGGATCGCGCCAGGCGGACACCCCGCTCGACTACCGCAGCGCCGGCGTTGACATTGACGCCGCCGAAGATTCCAAGTGGCGCCTCAAGAAGCTGGTTGAGAGCACCATGACCGCCGGTGCGCGTGGCGCGTTTGGCGGATTCGGCGGCATGTTCCGCGTGCCCACCGACACGGCCAAGCCAACACTTGTCGCCAGCGCCGACGGCGTGGGCACCAAGATCAAAGTGGCCATTGAAGCCGAGCGACACGACACCATCGGTCACTGCCTGGTAAATCACTGCACGAATGACATTCTCGTGCAGGGTGCAACGCCGCTCTTCTTCCTTGATTACGTGGCGTTTGGAAAGCTGATACCGGAAGTGGTGGAGCAGGTGGTTGCTGGTGTCGCCGCCGGTTGCCGCGAGAATGGTGCGGCACTGATTGGTGGCGAGACGGCCGAGATGCCCGGTGTGTATACGCCGCCCGATTATGACCTGGCCGGTTTCATTGTGGGCATGGTTGACGAAGACGCAGTGCTTGGCGCCGATCGTGTTGAAGCCGGACATGTGCTGGTAGGGCTCGAAGGCAACGGGCTGCACACCAACGGCTATTCACTGGCGCGCCGCATTGTCTCCGATCGTCTCAAGCTCAACGTGCACGATGCATTCCCCGATGCCGGTGGTGCGACGGTCGCCGATGTACTGCTCAAGGTGCATCGCTCCTATCTGCCAACCATGCGTCCGCTGCTGTCAGATGTCATGGCAATGGCGCACATCACCGGCGGCGGATTGCCCGGCAATCTCAATCGCGCGCTGCCGAGCACGCTTGATGCTGTGATCGACACCACATCGTGGACCGTCCCCAATGAGTTCCGTGTACTGGCTCAGGCGGGACAGGTTGCGAAGGACGAGATGTTCCGCGCCTTCAACATGGGAGTGGGAATGGTGATCATTGTGAAAGCAGCAGACGCTGATCGTGTGATCGCGCGTGCACAGTCGCAGCAGATTGGTGCGTGGGTGATGGGTGAAGTAGTGAAGGGCAGCGGTGTGGTGCAGTTTGACCGGACGGGTGCGTGATGCGTCGCGCATCGTTCACCCGAACAGCACGCATACCAACAGCCCGGGCGCGCACTGTGATCGCCAGCGCATCGGCAGCGATGTTGTTGGCGACTGCGGCCGCCTCGCCCGCGCACGCGCAAACCTGCAGCGTGGCCAGCACTCCGGCCAGCGTACCCAATCAGTTCGCACAGGACGCCTGTGTTAAAGCCGCTGACATCTTCTCGTTTCTCGCGCCTCAGGTGGGTGTAGCGCTCTCCGGCGGTAACGTGATGCTGGGCGAAGGCGGATCACTCGGCGGGTGGGGAAAGCGGTCTTTTGTCGTGCGCGTGACAGCGGTTGATGGCCGCGTGCCCGAAAACGACATCTCGTTTTCAACCTCCGGTCCGGCATCATCCAACCTCGGTGCAGAGCGGGCACCGGTACCGGTTCCGTCATTTGACGCGGCTATCGGATTGTTTCGCGGTATCCCCGTTGGACTCACCAATGTTGGCGGCGTTGACCTGCTCGTTGGCGTAACCTATTTGCCCGGCGTCACCCGCGATCAGTTCGCGCTCGAGACCGAAGGCAACGGAATAGCGGCAACCGTTGGCGTACGCGTTGGTCTATTGCAGGAATCGGCGCTGGTGCCGGGTGTTGGTGTGTCCGTGATGCGTCGTCGTTTGCCTACCACAAGCATTTCGTATTTCACGGGCAACGACACACTCAGCGTGCGCGATACAAAAGTTTCCACAACCTCCATCCGACTTACCGCCAACAAGCGCTTCGGCATCTTTGCCATCGGCGGCGGCATTGGTGAAGACCGCCTGGACTCTCGCACCTCGGTGCAGGCCACACTCAACGAAACAGTGCAGGGTGTACCGGCACGCGCGGTCGCAACGCTTGACGGGTTGCGTGATGAAACCAAGCGCGGCACGGTGTTCGTGAATGCGTCGCTTGGATTGGCCATGGCGCAGCTCGTACTCGAAGTAGGCCAGTCGCGCGCCGGCGACATTCGCAACACGCTTAACACCTTCGGCGACCGCGAAGCCAACGAAGCGTACCGATACGGTTCCATTGGATTCGGTTTCCGCTTCTGATCGCGCTCACGATGGTGAGATCACGCCGCAGGATATCCGGCACATGCGGCGTGCACTCGTACTGGCCCAGCGTGGTCGCGGACAGGTAGCGCCCAACCCGCTGGTGGGCGCGGTGGTGGTGAGGGACGGCCAGGTAGTTGGTGAAGGCTGGCATGCGATGTATGGCGGCCCACATGCTGAAGTGGCCGCCCTGAACGCCGCGGGAGACCGGGCGCGTGGTGCGACCATTTACGTGACGCTCGAGCCCTGCAATCACACCGGAAAAACTCCGCCGTGCACGCAGGCGCTCATCAATGCTGGCGTATCGCGCGTGGTCTACGCTGCCGCCGATCCCAATCCAGTTGCGGCGGGCGGCGCCGAACGGCTGCAACAGCAAGGCATTCAGACGCTGCAAGGCGTACTGCAAGACGCGGCGCACGAGCAAAACGCACCGTTTTTCCACCACGCCCGCGGCGCAACACGTCCGTGGGTCACGCTCAAGCTCGCGCTGTCGCTGGATGGCGCCATCGCCGATCACACTCGGCAGCCGGGATGGATTACCGGGCCCGCCGCACGTCAGGCGGTGCACAGGCTTCGCGCCAGCGCCGATGCAGTGGCTGTGGG
>JAABRT010000146.1 GCA_011390805.1 Gemmatimonas sp.
TACTGGGCGCGCTGACGCCCGTTGGAGTGAATACATGAGCAGTCAGGTGTCCGGAAAAGCCGCCGCGCGCGAGCTGGCACAACTCGTATTGCCCGCCCTGGTGTGGCGCTCGCCCGGTGGATTTGATCACGAAAAGGATCGCATCAACGAGTACCTCGCACTCGGCGTGGGAGGATTTCTGCTGGTGGGTGGGGAGCAGGATGTGGTGCGCACGCTGGCCAAGCGACTGCAGCGTGAGAGCCGGCATCCGCTGCTCATCGCGTCAGATCTTGAGCGCGGCGCCGGACAGCAGTTCGGACACGCCACCGGGTTGCCACCACTGGCGGCTATTGTGGCGCTCGATGATCTCGAAGCACTCAAGCGTGCCGCGCGACTCACCGCCCGCGAAGCCCGTACCATGGGCGTGAACTGGAATCTGGCGCCGGTGTGCGACCTCGACGGAGAAGCCGAGAATCCGGTGCTGGGGACGCGTTCGTTTGGTGAAGATTTCACGCGCGCCGGGAAACTGGCGGCGGCGTGGATTGAATCGTGTCAGAGCGAAGGAGTGCTGGCGTGTGCCAAGCACTTCCCCGGACACGGCCGCACGCTCGAAGACTCACATCTCACGCAGCCGGTGGTTGACGCGCCGCTCGATGTGCTCAAGGAGCAGGACATGGCGCCTTTTCGTGCGGCGATTGCGGCTGGTGTGGCGAGCATCATGACGGCGCATGTGGCGTACCCGTCGCTTGATCCCTCAGGGCTGCCGGCCACGCTGTCGCGTGAAATGCTGCAGTGGTTGCTGCGTCAGCAACTCAAGTTCGACAATCTCGTAGTCGCCGACGCCCTGATCATGCGCGGTGTGCTCGAAGGTCGCGACGAGAATGAGGCGGCTGTGCTGGCAGTGCAGGCCGGTTGTGATTTGCTGTTGCAACCCGATGATGTGCACGCCGTGGTGGAGGCGCTCGAGAGTGCGCGCAGTGAAGGCAAGCTCGACCCCGAGCGTGCGCGCCTCGCGTTGCGTCGTCGTCTCAAGTGGGCGCAGTGGGCCTCGCCACCCAATGACTGGCGTCGTCCGAGTGGCGCCGATACAGCGTGGGGTGCGCTGCTGGCCGATCGCTGCATTCGTGTGGAGCACGGTCCGTTGCCGGCGCTCGCGACCGTCACCGAGGTGGTGGTGGTTGATGACGACGTGCATGTGCCGGGTACGCAGGCGCCGCGTACCGCGTTTCTTGAAGCATTGCGCGTTGGCGGTGTTGACGCGCGTCGCGCCGAAGCGCCTTCGGCGGTGAGTCACGGGCCGCTGGTGCTGGCAGTCTTTGGTGATCGTTTGCCGAATAAAGGCCGCGCCTGGCTTTCGGCCGACACGATCGCGCGTGTGCATCAGGTGCTCGATGCTGCGCGTGAAGCTGAGCGTGAGGTGGTGGTGTGTGCCATGGGCGACCCGCGACTGGTAGCAGCGCTGCAGTTGAGCGTGCCCACCGTGGTAGCGTGGAGCGGCGATGCGGTCATGCAGCAGGCCGCGGCGCGTGCCATGGTCAAACGGAAAAACTGAGACGGGCGCTAGGCGGTCGGGACAGCTGCGAAGAACAACCGCCACACCAGCCACACCGAAATCGCCAGTCCGAACATCAACAGCAGCATCATGATCGGTCGGGCGCGCGCTTTGCGCTCTTCGGTGTTGGCATCAATGCGTGGCCCACTGCCCGATGCGGCCGCGCGTAACCCCGTGATCAGTGGCGACGCCATTGGTGTGTTTTTGATCAACGGGCTGGGGCTGGCCGGCGTGGGCGCGAGCGGCGGCAAGCTCACCGGCGCCTCTTCGTCGTCGGCCAGAGTACCACGCAACGGATACACCTGATGTCCCACGGAGTCGGTGTGCTGCACCGATCGCAGGCCGTTGCCATCAAATCGTGCCGCCACCACGGTGATGTTGTCGGGGCCGCCCAGTTCGTTGGCCCGCGCAATCAGCCGGTGACACAGTACGGCCGGGTCTGACTCTTCGCGTGCCGCCGCTTCAATGTCTGCCGCCTTGGCTACACCGGAGAGTCCATCGCTGCACAGAATGAGAACGTCGCCCAGACGCAGCTGCTGATGCGTGAGGTCAATCTTGACGGTGGCCTCGGGGCCGAGCGCCTGCAAGATGATGTTGCGTCGCTCGCTTGCTTCGGCCTGCTCCTGCGAGATTTCGCCGGCGTCTACCAGGCGCTGCATGAGCGACTGATCGCGCGTGAGCAGGATCAGCTTGTTGTCGCGAAACAGATACGCGCGGCTGTCGCCCACCTGCGCGATGTAGACCGTGTCGCGGAAGAGACCGGCCACCGTGGCGGTGGTGCCCATGCCGCGATGCTGCGGGTTTTCGCGTGCAAACGCGTGAATGCGCTCGTTGGCCGCTTCAGCGGCGTCCTTGATGGCGGCGGCGAACAGTTCCGCCGTCGGCTGTTCAACCGTGCGCCAGCGTGTGAGCAGCTCTTCAAACACCACCTGAGCCGCCATGGCGCTGGCAATTTCGCCCGCGGCGGCACCGCCCATGCCATCGGCAACGGTGAACAGCAGGCCATGCGCGCCCTCCGACCGCGTTTCCGTACCGTGATCAAAGTGGATCACCGCACCGGCTTCGAGGTCGGCCACGAGAAACGTGTCCTCGTTGTGCTCGCGCGTGTGCCCTACGTCGGTCGCGCCATACAGGCGTACCACTACGCGGGGATCACCGTCTGGGGGCAGAGGAGTTGAATGCAGAGCGAAAGAGGTCACGTGGGGTGGGGATGACCGGACCGGAAACAAACTACGCTTCAGGTGCCCTACGGCGCAGTACGCCACAGGTTCCGATCATTTGGAATGCAGGGGTATTATGCCCGCCAACCATGGGGTGGTCAACGCATTTGTGTGACCAATTGCCACATTTCTGCTCGTTCGCGCCGCTCGGCGCTCGACAGAACGGTGGGCGCTATCGAGCTTTGGACATGTCAGTTTTCAAAGTTTTCCGCTCTTCTGCCAGCGCCCCGGTCCGTGTGCGGCCCCCCTTGGCGGCCTCCGCCGGCGCCTACTTCCGTCCGCTGCTGGTGCTGAGCGCCACGCTTGTGGTTGCCTGTGCATCGCCGGGTCCCGCCCCGCGCGCGCCGCTGCCGGAGTCATCGGGAGCGGTATCGGGCGACCGGGCCGACAGTGTGGGCGGTGCTGCGGCGGCCGGCGATAAGTCGGCCACCGCCCTGCCGCCAGTGCCCGCCGTTCGCGGCAACATCAGCATCCGCGTGCAACACCCGCCCGCTGGAACGCTGCTCGCCGTAGACTCCACGTTTGTGTTTGGCACCGTGGGCACGGGCGACGCCACGCTGCGCATTAACGGCGTTGCGGTGCCGGTGGCCAACAATGGTGCGTTCCTGGCCTATCTGGCTGTGCCCGATGAATCCGCACGCGTGGGTGCTACACCACTAGATAGCGGACCACAGTTCGTGCTTGAGGTGGCGCGCCAGCTGCCCATGCCTACAGCGGCCGACTCTTCACGCGGGAGAGTACGCATACGGCGTCCCGCCGCACGATCGCCGCTGCCCGACACCGGGGTATTGCGCGTAGACAGTGCGTCGGTGCAACCACGCAGTGCGCAGCTGCTGCGAGCCGACGAACGCGTGCGCGTGAGCGTGCGTGCGCCGAGCAACGCCACAGCGTGGCTTCAGTCATCGGATAATCGCACCATTCCAATGGTGCGGCGCGACGGTGACCGGGCTGCGGCCAGTGAAGCAGGGGCCACGTTTGTGGGCGAAGCGCGCGCAGCACAACTCGGCAGTGAAGCGCGCATGATGATTGCGCGCGGACTCGACACGGTGCAACTGACCGTGCGCTCACCCGATACGCTGCGCACGGCCCTGCCGGCGCGTTACGGTGTGCTGCGCAGTACAACCGGCGGATTGGTGGCGCAAAGCGATACCGATCAGGTCGTAATCGCGCGCCCGGTGCCTGATGGGTTTTACAAGTGGTCGCTATTGCCCGGCACACAGCTGGAAATCACCGGCAGCCAGGGCACCGAACAGCGCGTGCGTTTTGACAGTCAGCTCGAGACATGGGTGAGTGCCAGCAACATTCAGCTGTTGCCCGAAGGCACGCCCGACGTTTCGCGCGTGAGCGGCGGACTGCGCGTGGTGCCATCGGATGAGTACGTGGACGTAATCATTCCCACCGGTGCGCGGCCCGCGTTTCTGGTGGAGCCCGACGAGGCCACACTGCGTGTCACGCTCTACAACACGCAACTGTCGCCATCGATTTCCCCGATGATCGGCACCGATCCACTCGTGCGACAGCTCGCGTGGGAGCCGGTGGCCAGTGATCGCACGCGGCTTGATGTGCGACTGTCAGCCCCGGTGTTTGGCTGGCTCACGCTGTGGGATGAGCAGCGACGCGCGCTGGTGCTGCGTGTGCGCCGGGTACCGCGAATCTCCACCAACGCCGATCAACCGCTGGCCGGACTCACGCTGGTGGTAGACGCTGGTCATCCGCCGGGCGGT
>JAABRT010000147.1:0-261 GCA_011390805.1 Gemmatimonas sp.
GGGTCGGCGGTATACTTTCTCGTCGTCAATCTTTTTGCCGGTGCTTTCGGCCCAACGGCCGTTGCACTGATCACCGATCATGTTTTCGGAGATGCACTCGCGTTGCGCTGGTCGCTGGCGTTGTGTACAGCCGCAGGCATGGTGTTCACGATCATACTACTGGGAGTCGGTCGCGCGGCGTACCGAACGACAGTAGCAACACGGGAGCCTTGATGCGTCGGATGGTACTGGCAGTGGCAGGAGTGGTTGGTTGTGCACTCG
>JAABRT010000147.1:271-4456 GCA_011390805.1 Gemmatimonas sp.
GCGCTCACCGCGCGTGGAAGCGGGAGTCTCGATGATGATGTCGCCGGCCGCTGGCTCACGCATTCCCGAGTTGATGGCAGGTCCGATGGTAAACATCAAACTGGCCGACCTGGCTGGTGGTGTGATTGGTGCCGAAGGTGCCATGCGTTTCCGGGCCGACGGTACGCAGCTCGTGGTGTGCCCACAGCCGCCCGGCGTGATCTGCGATGCGCGCAATGTGAATACGCTCACTACCGCAGGACTCACCTATCGCCGTGGGTTCGGCAGTCAGCCAATGAGTGAAGGCGCCACGTTCCGCGCGGGACTCGGTGCAGCGTTTACATCACTCAAGGGCACGGCCACGATTTATCCAAACCCCGATGGTTCGCGTCCCACGCTGGCAGACGTCGGCAAAAACGCCGCGGTGCTCGATCTCGGACTCGGTTGGATTCAGCGTTTTGGCAGTGTACCGCTGCGCATTGAAACGCGGGTGTCGGGTTTTGCTCCCGAGCTCGCCGACACGCGTTACAACTACGGCATTCAGTTCGGGCTCGGCTACTAAGCAAGCGAGCTTTCCAGATGTGTAATCCGGTTCACAACGCAGGTTGTGAACCGGTTTCACATCAGTTCGTGCCGCGATCACCTTCGGCGAACTCCGGCCGCGCGATACCGGTAATCACATTGCCGGCCAGCAAACCGGCGGCCAGTGAAATACCCACAATCGCCACACGGAAGGCCGTTTCAATGCCCAGCACGGTCTCATTGCCGAGCATTGACGTGACCGATCGAAAGCCGATGCTTCCCGGCACAAGAATCAGCAGCCCCGGCACCTGCGTGACCATGGCCGTAGTGCGCTGCCAGCGCGCGAGCAGATTGCTGCCGGCGCCAACAACCAGGGCGCCCAGAAACGCACCCAACTGTTCACCCAGTTCTCGACCGGCGTAGCGTGCGGTGACGTAGGCGAGTGCACCAGAGAGCACGATCCATCCCACATCCCGTCGTTCGGCGCGCAGCAGTACGGCAAAACAGAACGGTGCGAGTAGCGCGGCGATGGGTTCTGTCCACCATGGCACGCGTGGTGTGGTGATGAGGAACGCCGCATCGCCGTGCAACACTGCCGCCGACAACACCGCGCCGACTTTGGCACCGAGCGCAAGCCCGAAACCGAGTCCAAGAAAGGTGACCAGTGCACCCGAAAGTCGAGCCGTTCCCGACGCCAGGTGACGCGTACTGAGTTCAGTGAGACCAATGGTAAACGTGAGGCCTGGCATGAGCACGATCAGTCCGGCCAGCGAGGTCTGATAGGCGTTGCCGCTGGTGGTGATACCGGCAATGAAAAAGGCGAGCGTTGCCACCGTACCTGCAGTGAACGGCTCAAGCACCGGGGCCAGTGACGCGGTCCGGTTGGCGGCCAGCGCGCACAGACCGGCCACCAGTCCCAACAGCGCGGCCACCGTTGCTTCGAACACGGTCACGCCAAAGAAACAGGAAACCGCCGCCGACGACATGACAAAGGCGAGCAGTGTTTGCCAGCGGGACCAGCGAGGCGGCTCGGAGAGCAGGGCGGCAATGCGCACCGAGCCCTCGGACGCCGTGATGCTGCTGTCGAGCACATCGGACATGATCGCGTCGAGCCGCGAAAGGTGGCCGAGATTGGGCTCGCCTGGTTCAACACGCAGCAGATGGGTGCGCTGCGCGTCCTGCGCGCCGAATCCTGCGAAGATGGACGTTGGTGTGGTGAAGAACTGGGCTTCGACGCCGAGCTTGGCCGATACATCGCCGAGTACCGATTCGAGCCGGTGCGCGGGATAGCCGTGCGCGTGCAACGCGCGCGCGAGATGCAGAATGAAGTGCGACGAGAGGTGCTGCGCGGTATCGATTGGCGGCTGCGAGACTGGCATGATGTCGAGGAGTCTAGCGACCGGAGGAAGCGAGTGGCGGGACGATAGGGGGGTAGGGTATATATTTCAGGTATCGATGTGTGCGCAGGTTGCGCCGTGACCCGAAGTGGAGTGAACCGATGGCCAGAGTCAGTGCGAAGGATATTGCAGCCGGACGGACAGCGAATGGGCAGTCGCCAGCGCACTCTTCCGTGCCGTCACCGAAGAGTGCTCCGGTTGAAGACGCGTTGACGGAGGCCAGCTGTTGCGCTCGTCATGCGGTTTCGGTGGATCCCGATATCAAGCGAAAGAATCTGGCGCGCCTCAAGCGCATTGAGGGACAGGTTCGCGGGATTCAGAAAATGGTGGACGAAGAGCGCTGGTGCGCCGACACGTTAACGCAGATTGCATCGGTGCAGGAAGCGCTGCGCAGTGTGTCACGCGAACTGATGCGCAATCACCTGAAGCATTGCGTGGCGGACGCCGCGCAGTCTGACGCTGAGTCGGCAAACGCGGTGTACGATGAGCTGGTGGAGCTGATGTTCAAGTATTCGCGATAACGGCGCGGGCGGTCTTCACATTGCGTTGATATGGCCACGCGTGCGTGAAAACGGTGACGTGATTTGTGGTTGGCGCGTGCACTGTAGGGCATGCTCGCCTCCGCCGCCTCCGCCGCTGTTCTTGGCATAGAAGCCGTCGACATCACGGTTGAAGTGCATGTGGCCAACGGTTTGCCCCAGTGGACACTGGTGGGGCTGGCCGCTACGGCGGTGAAAGAAAGTCGGGATCGCGTGAGCGCGGCGCTGGCGAACTCGGGATTTGCGGTGCCACCGCGACGCATCACCGTGTCGCTTTCTCCCGGTGATTTACCCAAAGCGGGCACGGCGTTCGATTTGCCGATTGCGCTGGCGGTGCTGGCGGCGAGTGGTCAGCTCAACGCTGAGTTGTTGCGTGGCGTGCGGTTGCTGGGTGAACTGGGACTCGACGGCTGTTTGCGTGGTGTGCGCGGTGTGCTGGCTGTGGCGCGACGCTCTGTGGCTTGCGATGAAGTGTTAATCATTCCGCCGCACAACGCCGCCGAAGCGGCACACGTGAGTGGCGTTCGCGTGTTGACGCCTGAAACGCTCACAGAGCTTGTCGAGTGGCTGCAAGCGGGACGCGCGCGCACGGTAAGCGCCGCCAGTCTTGGCGCTGCGTTAGCAACAGATCATGAAGGTGCCGGTGTGCAGGGAGTCGCCGGCGGAGATGCCAACGGTGCACTGCGCACGGGATCGCAGGCACACGTTGAACGTGCACACGGTGAGCGCGTGGACATGTCGGATGTGGTGGGTCAGGCGCAGGCGATGCGCGCTTTGGAGATCGCTGCTGCGGGTGGTCACAACGTGCTGCTGATCGGACCGCCCGGTGCCGGCAAGACGATGCTGGCGCGCCGGTTGCCCACCATCCTTCCACCGTTGTCAAACGCCGAAGCGCTGGAGGTGCTGGCCGTTCATTCGGTGGCGGGATTGCTGGGCGCGACCACCTCGTATCCCGTGCGTCCCTTCAGAGCGCCGCACCATTCGGTGTCGGCGTCAGGACTTGTGGGTGGTGGCAGCATTCCGCGCCCCGGCGAGGTGAGTCTGGCACATCTGGGAGTGCTGTTTCTCGACGAGCTTTCGCTGTTTCCGCGACATGTGCTGGAAACGCTGCGTCAACCGCTGGAGGAGGGGCAGGTGACCGTAGCACGCGCCATGATGTCGCTGCGATTTCCGGCGCGCTTCATGCTTGTGGCGGCAACCAACCCGTGTCCGTGCGGCTACGCCGGAGACGCGGAGCGCACCTGCTCCTGTGCAACGGCCGAACTCGAACGGCATCGTGCGCGATTGTCGGGTCCGCTGGCCGACCGCATTGATTTGCATGTACCGGTGCGCCGGGTGCCGCCGGCATCGCTCGATGGTCTTTCCCGTGGCACACCGTCGGCGGAACTCGCGACGCGCATCACGGCGGCGCGTGAGGTGCAGCGTGCACGGTACGCGCGCACAGACCACGCCGCCACCACACCAGCGCACACCAATGCGAGTGCCTCATCGCGGCTGCTGCTTTCTACCGTCACGCTCAATCGCGATGCACGCGCGCTGCTGGTGGGCGCGGCAGAAACACTGCGGCTGAGTGCGCGCGGCTACCATCGGGTGTTACGGGTGGCGCGTACGATTGCGGATTTGGATGAGTCGCAGGCGGTGGGGGAGCAGCATGTGGCGGAGGGGTTACGGTTTCGGGGGGGTTAACGGTTTTGGGTTTTCGGTTTTCGGTGGTCGGTTGGGACGGACGTGGGACTGCGTTTTCGGTG
>JAABRT010000014.1 GCA_011390805.1 Gemmatimonas sp.
GTATTCCGCGCAGCTACCGCATGATGCAGGGGTTCGGTGTGAACACGTTCCGCTTCGTGAACGCAGAGGGCGTGTCGCACTTTGTGAAGTTTCACTGGACTCCCATGCTGGGCACTCATTCACTCGTGTGGGACGAGGCCATGAAGCTTGGCGGCGCCGATCCCGATTTCCACCGGCGAGACTTGTGGGAGGCGATCGAGCGTGGCGAGTACCCCGAGTGGGAGCTGGGCGTGCAGCTGATCACGGAGGAGCAGGCCGAGCAGTTCAGCTTTGATATTCTGGATGCAACGAAGATCGTACCGGAGGAGCTGGTGCCGGTGCGGCCGATCGGGAAAATGACGTTGAATCGCAATCCCGACAACTTTTTCGCTGAAACGGAGCAAGCGGCTTTTTGCACCGCGCACGTTGTGCCCGGCATTGATTTCAGCAACGATCCATTGCTGGCCGGGCGCATTCATTCATATGTGGATACGCAGATCTCACGATTGGGTGGGCCGAACTTTCATGAGATTCCGATTAACGCTCCGCTCGCGTCGGTACACAACAACCAACGTGATGGCATGCACCGTCAGGCGATCAACCGTGGACGCGTGGCGTATGAGCCCAACTCACTGGGCGGAGGTTGCCCGTTTCAGGCGGGACAAACGGGTTTCATGTCATTTCCGGAACCGGTGCACGGTGACAAGCTGCGCGGGAAGCCCGAGAAGTTTGCCGAGCATTACAATCAGGCGCGTCTGTTTTACGAGAGCCAAACGGCTGTAGAGCGTCGGCATATCGTAAACGCGTTTCGCTTTGAGTTGTCGAAGGTCACAGTTCCGGCGATCCGCGAACGCATGGTCGCGAATCTGGTCAACGTGCACGAAGAGTTGGCCACGGGAGTGGCAAACGGTCTGGGCCTTACGCTCCCCGGAGCGGCCACACGCGCCAACACGACTGAAGTAGTGCCTGAAGTTATTCAGTCAAGTGAACTGTCACTGCGCGCACATCCGGGCAACGGAGGGATTCGCTCGCGTTGCATCGCGGTGCTGGCGGCGCATGGCGCCAACGGCGCGACGATTGGCCTGGTCCGGTCCATGCTGGACAAAGAAGGGGCAGTGTCCAAGCTGGTCAGTGTACGCCTTGGCGACATCGTTGCGTCAACGGGTGAGAAGCTCGGCGTTGATCAGACACTTGAGATGTCGCCGTCAGTGCTATTTGACGCGGTTGTGGTAGCAGATGGCCCCGAGTCGATTGACGCATTGCTGGTAGACGGGCGCACGCGCGAGTTCATGCGCGACGCGTATCGGCATGCAAAGACCATCCTTGTACTGGGTGCCGGCGCTCAGCTGCTGGAGGCGTGCGGCCTGCCCACAACGCTGCCCAATGGAGAGGCTGATCCCGGCATCATTGCCGGTACGTCAGGGAAGCCGGAAAGTGCGATTGAGCAGTTCATTATCGCTGCGGGCAAGCACAAACATCCGGAGCGGGATACTGATCCGCCGTTGATTTAGGCTCTACCAGCCGCAGCTGCGCAAGCGAGAGAGGTCAGTCTTGCACAGCGTGCGGCGTTGGTGCGTCAAAGAGCGCGACGATGTGCGCTCTTTGCAACACCTGCGACTGCCATCGGAGCAGGAAAGCGAACGGAATCATAGCGAGCGAGATCCATGTTGGAGGCACCTCTCGCACGTAGACTCCCACAACTGACAGCCGCGCCGGGCCGCTGGCGAATAGGCCGACAACGAACGCAATGGCGCAAAGAAGCATGGATATCCAGAGCGCAAGAAGCGCGATTCTGCGCCACCTGTCGCTGTAACGCATCAACCCGAAGTACACCGGGAACCCGAGCAGGCCCAAGTTGATGTTGATCGAGTTGCGCACGAAGAGCTGGAACACTACCACGTACGCGGCGTGCAACCCGACAAGCAGGAACAACATGGCTACAATGCGAAGCGATCTTGGCATGATATCGTCTGAAAACCGCACTTAAGTGAGCGAGCGCGAGAAGCCCAGCGCTGCCACCGCACCTCCCACAATCACGGCTATCGCCCCCAGCACAAGTTCGCTGTACGGCTTGTCTCGCTTCAGCCCCGGGAGCAACACTGATTCGGCTGGATTCTTCGGGTTGTAATAGACGGTGATCTCATTGCCCGCTGTATGTCGTTCAGCAAAGGCCACGGTCTCCGGATATACGAGTGTGTAGTTCGCAGGCGACGCACCGGTATAACTGGCGCTCTCAACGTCGTACGAATACTTCACGGCCAGCTTCTCGGCCTCCTGCATCTTTCCGTCAATCAGCCGTGGTCCCCAGAGCCGGACTTCGCTGAGAAGACCTTGGACAGTTGGCCACTTCGCACTCGCTGCAGCCCTTTTGAAGTTGGATACGGCGTGCAGCAGCATGTAGAGGCCGAATACGGCAAATGCAATGCCGACGATAGTCAAAAGAGCTGCTCCTTACTCACGGGCAAGTGCAACAACAATGCAGCGATCGGATACTGCGCGCGAACTCATCGGGCCAATGTAGCGCCTTCCCACGAACACTGCTGTGGTGCAAAACTCGTGGCTGGCGGAAGCGCACGTCTTCCCACGCCCGGCTACCGCCGCGTGCCGATGCCGTTTGCTGCCGTACGATACGCACGCTATGATATTGCGCAGTGGGCCACAGTGTAGCTGGGTGCAGTTTGGCAGCGCTCTCCAATCCCTCCTCCGATGACCGACTCCCGACGGGACTTTCTCCGCACAGGCGCGATGCTTGGCGCAGGGCTCGCTCTGCGCCCGACGCTTGGTGGCGCGATGCAGGCACCCCAAACCGACGCGGCGCGCGATACCACACCACATTCGGGCTCTGCAAAGAAGCTGTTGATACTCGGTGGCACCGGATTCATCGGGCCCAACACTGTGAAATACGCGCTGGCGCGTGGCCACGAAGTCACCATTCTCACACGCGGTCGAAGCGCGACACAGGTGGACGGAGTGGAGCACATTATCGCCGATCGGGAAGCCGAGCTGCCGATGTTGTCCAGCCGCAAGTGGGACGCCGTGCTCGACAACAATGCGCGCGACTATCGCTGGGTACAGCGCAGCACGAAAGCGTTGCGGGACTCCACCGATCACTACCTGTTCGTCTCCTCCATCTCGGCGTATCGCACACCGTCTATGAGCTACGCGTCAGCGGGCGATGTACGCATGCAACCGGTGTCCGAAGACTACGACCGCTTCACACCGCCGGCCAACTGGAAGGATGGTGATGACGCGCCGTACGGACTCACCAAGGCGTTGTCGGAGAACATTGTGCACGAAGTATTTCCCGGCCGTGCCACCGTGATACGTCCCGGACTTATCGTCGGCCCAACCGATCCCACCGATCGCTGGACCTACTGGCCGGTGCGTGTGGATGAAGGCGGTGAAGTGCTCGCGCCGGGCAACCCGATGCATTCATCGCAGGTTATCGACCAGCGCGATCTCACCGAATGGATTGTGCGACTCGCCGAGTCCGGCACCAAGGGCGACTTCAATGCAACGGGACCGGCCACGCGAATGACCTTTGCGGAGATGTTGGCGGGCTGTCGTGCCGTGACATCATCTGCGGTGAGCTTCACCTGGGTGTCTGAACAGTTTCTGTCTGAGCAGCAAGTTGCAATCTGGAGTACGCTTCCCGCGTGGGCTCCCGGCGATCCGCTCATGTACGTTGACGTTTCAAAAGCAGTGGCCGCGGGATTGACGTACCGTCCGCTGGCTGACACGGCGCGCGATACGGTAGAGTGGGACAAGTCGCGCCCCGCCGCTGAGCGTGCCAAGCGGGCGGCTGGTTTGCCACGTGAGCGTGAGAAGGAGTTGCTGGCGCTGTGGCATAAGCAGCAAGACTGAAGCAGCGGCAGCTTCGGTAGTCCCGCAACAAAGTATGTGTCGCGATCGTCACGTTCGTGCCACATGCATTGTTGGCGGGTAAGGGAAGGCGCACCTTTCCTGAATGCTCAGCGACCTTTTTGATTCCGCACCAGCGCGCGGTTCGTTGCGGCACGTGACAACATGGGGAACTGCGACTTCGCTGGTGCACGCCGCGATGCTGGCGGTACTGCTGGGCGCCAGTACGACAGTGCGTGAGCCCCCTCAAGAGCCGGCTCCCGAGGTGAACTACCTCGAGCTCGAAGAGGTGGAGGAGACACCTGAAGAAGAACCGCCGCAGCCCGCCTTCGTGCCAGAACCTCCCCCTGAGTCGCCCGAGGAACCACTGCCGGCTGGATTTCAGGAACTGGTTGTTCCGCCTGATCTGATAGGCATTACTGAGGAAATCTCCGTCGATTCCGTTCGGGCGATGGACTTCTCGGGTCGTGGTGTGCTGGGCGGTGTAGGTGACGGTGTGGTCGGCGCCGGACCCGTTGCAAAAACGGCAAGCGAGCTCCTGCCGGTTGAGGCTGAACTTCCCAGCGTCATTGATTCGCGCTTTGCGAGCGAGCCACCAGTATTGCTTGACGTTGAGCGGGTCTCGAAACGGCTCGTTGATCTGTATCCTCGGCTCCTTCGCGAAACAAACACGATTGGAACTGTGATGGCAGAGTTTGTCGTGCTCGAAGACGGGCACGTAGATCCCGAATCCATTCGCATCATTGAGTCTGACCATCCGCTTTTTTCGGCGGCTACTCGCCGGGCTGTCGCGACGCTGCGATTCAAGCCTGGACGCATGGAATGGAAGGGAAGCATGCAGGCTATCCGGGTTCGCACCCGTATGCCATTTAATTGGTCAACGAATTGAGGTGAGTTGTGGGCAACGAATGGTTGCAAGCGCTGCAGAACTCGGGAGTGGTTGCTACAGGAATTACGATCGTACACGTGATCATGAGCATCGTGGTGTTCACCATCGCTGCCATCAAATGGCGTGAACTCCGCGCACGCGCACAGGCCACGCGCGAGTTCGCCGATGGCTTTCGTGAAGCATTACAGCGCAACGCCTTCGACGACGCCGTACAGCATGCCCAGGCCCACGACCACTCTCAGGTAGCGCGTGTGCTCGGTGCGGGCATGCGCGCTGCGGCGCCTTTCCTTTCCGATCCGGCGCGCGCTGAATACGCGGCATCGGTGGCCGAAGTGGCGGCCGAGCGTGAGCAGACGCGACTCTCGTCCATGCTGCGCCGTGGCCTCGGCCCATTGGCAACGATCGGTGCCACGGCCACACTGCTTGGCCTGCTTGGTACGGTGGTTGGCATCATGAATGCGTTCACCGCCATGGCACGCTCAGGGGGCGGCTCGATTGATACCATTGCGGCTGGCATTGGCGAGGCCTTGCTTACCACGGCTATCGGTCTGCTCGTAGCCATACCCGCGGTGTGGTTGTACACGTGGTTGAATGGTCGTCTCGACCGGTTGTTTTCCGAGCTGGATTTCGCGTTACAGGAGCTGGTGGAATGGATTCTGGTACATGGGCAGCCGGAAGTTGAACGCCGGGATCTGGCTGCAGCATGAGGAGGTCACGGCGCAAGCGTGATCACAGCGGAGTTCCTCGGCCACGTGGAGTGAGTCCTGACGCCGCTCCGGAAATCAGCATCACTCCCATGATCGATGTGATGATGTCGCTGCTCATCATTTTCATGGTGGTCACTCCAGTGCTAACCGCGTACGGTGCGGTATTGCCGGACGCACTGAATCACACTCCCGAGCCGCACGACGATGCGGTACGCATTGGTGTGTCACGTGGGGGCACGTTGTTCATCGGCACCGACAGTGTTCCCCGGAATCAGTTCAGCGGCCGTTTGCGTGATCTGTACGAGCAGCGGCCCGGAGACCATCTCGCATATCTCTGGGCCGATCGCACTGTCGACTACGCAGTCGTGCTTGATGCCATCGAAGCTGCACGACAGGCGGGAGTACGCACCATTGGTGCCATCGTCAATCCGCCGGAGACGGGCGAGCAGGGCGCACCCGCGGCGACGGGTGGTGCGTTGAGTGCAGAACCGGTCGATGGGTCGGTTGCGTCGTCGTCTTCACCCGGGGTGTAAGCAATCATGGCACGCCGGGTGCGACGTCGCCGTTCGCGAACCTTCGGTCTTGCGCCAGAGATCAGCATCACATCGATGATTGATGTGATGATGGCGTTGCTGATCATTTTTCTGGTCATTCAGCCGGCTATGCGGAAAGGGTTGGATCTGCAGCTGCCATCAACCGATGCGCCGTCGCAACCGTCAGGCGAAGCGGTTGACCAGTTGGTACTTGAGGTTACTCCGGGGCCTCAGTACGCCTTGAACGCAGAGCCGATTGAGCGCGCCAAGCTTGGTGCGAGGTTGCGCGAGGTGTTTGACGGTCGGGTGCGACGCGTCCTGTTTGTGAAAGGCGCAGATGGCATTTCGTACGGCGACGTCATGGCCGCTGTTGATTCCGCACGAGGTGCTGGCGTAACGGTTGTGGGACTGGTGCCACGGAAACCGTAGCCCGGCCAGCCGGTCTTGCGCATTGATACGGTGGGTATCGCCTGCCCGGCAAAAGTGCGTGCGCCGTTCACGCGCGAATCATCTGGTGGAGTGAGTGTTGCGCTCTGTTGTGGCGAACTCCTGTAAACGCGCGTTCGCATGCGCTCGCGAAAGTGACAGATGCATTTTGCCCCTTCGGCCAATAGCTCGGACCCACGCTGCAAACGCAATCTGTAAAGGACACAGTTGCATCGGCTGATCTCGGCCTGATGCAGCTCTCCACCGCGTTTGTCCACGCGAATCCGGTTATTCCGGCGAGGAGTGTTCCATGGCTCATGACGTGCAGGACAGTGGTGGCGTACGCGTAGTAAGCACCGCTATCACCATTCACCGGCCACAACGCGAAGTGTACGCGCAATGGCGCAACTTCCCGGGGCTTCCACGCTTCCTTCAGTACGTGGAGTCCATCACCGAAGAAGGCGAGTGTTCCCATTGGATCGTTGACGCGCCCGGTGGCACGGTGGAATGGGATGCAGAAATCACGGCCGATGTACCCGGGCAAGTCATACGATGGAAGTCGGTTGGCGATGCCGATGTTGTGCAGCGCGGCGAGATCCGCTTTGAAAAAGCGCGCCAGGGTAGCGGGACCGAAGTGTACGTGACCATTGGCTATCGACCGCCGGCCGGCCTGCTCGGTGTCGGTGTTGCCAAGATGATGGGCAAGGGCCCGGGCAAACAGATCGATACTGATCTGCATCGCTTCAAACAGTTCATGGAGTATGGTGGCATCGCTACAATCCACGGACAGCCACGCGGTGCCGCCCAGCACGATGAGTGGCAGGAAGAACAGGAAGAAGACAAAGAACAGAAAGCCCGGGAAGCTCAGAAAGAAGGAGTACCAGCATGAAAGCCGTCTGCTTCTCAGGGCTTCGCGATATCAGTGTAGAAACGGTTCCGGATCCGGAAATCATTCTCCCAACCGATGCACTCGTGCGCGTTTCCAGTACAGCGATTTGTGGCAGTGATCTGCATCTGTACAACGGCTACAATCCCGCGATGAAGAAGGGCGACATTCTTGGCCACGAGTTCATGGGAGAAGTGGTTGACGTAGGATCGGAAGTCAAAACACTCAAAGTCGGCGACCGGGTAGTCGTACCGTTCAACATCGCCTGCGGGGCGTGTTACTTCTGCAAGCGGCTGGAGTTTTCTGCGTGCGAGTTGAGTAACCCGAACGCCATTGAAGCGGCCATGCTGCTTGGCTATCCCGCCGCCGCGTTGTTCGGCTATTCGCACATGTACGGCGGCTACGCGGGTGGACAGGCTGAATACGTGCGCGTGCCGTACGCGGACGTTGGTCCACTGGTTGTGCCGCGCGATGTGCCTGATGAACAACTGCTTTTCCTGAGTGACATTTTGCCGACCGGCTACATGGCAGCCGAAAACTGCAACATGCGTCCCGGCTCAACCGTCGCGGTGTGGGGGGCAGGTCCTGTGGGACTGATGGCTGCGTTAAGTGCGCAGCTGATGGGCGCCGAACAGGTGATTTGCATTGATGAAGTGCCGGAACGACTCGAGCTGGCCGCAACACGCTGCGGTGCACAGACCATCAACTTTCAGGACTGTGACGATGTGGTAGAAGAGATCAAAGCGCTCACCGGTGGTCGCGGTCCTGATGCCGTGATTGATGCCGTGGGTCTTGAAGCACACGGCACCGGCATCATGGAGTTGTACGATCGTACCAAACAGGCGCTGCGATTGCAGACCGACCGGCCCAATGCATTGCGTGAAGCCATTCAGGCCTGTCGTCCGGGTGGCACGGTATCAGTGCCGGGTGTCTATGCCGGCATCATTGACAAAATGCCGTTTGGCGTGGCGTTCGGGAAAGGACTTACATTCAAAATGGGACAGACGCATACGCACAAGTACATGCGCACCTTGCTTGACCACGTACTCAATGGCGACATCGATCCCAGCTTCATTATTTCACATCGCATTGGCCTGGATGGCGCTCCTGATGCCTACAAGGCCTTTAACGACAAACACGACAACTGCACGAAGGTCGTGATGTCGCCGTTTGCGGCGTGACGCACTCACGCGGGTGAAACGCGCCGCGCGGCCACGCCGGCAGTTACGTCGGCGCAGCCTCTGACCCCACGGGAGTCTTGACACCATCAAGGCTCCCGTTGGTGTGTCCTCCACCCGTCTTCACCACACTGATCGAACCGTCGGTCTCAAGCACGACAGCCTGAGCCTCGTTCATTGAGGCAAGGCCCGCCTGCCGGACCGCAGCACGCACCTCGTCTTCAGTCACGCGCGCCCTGCGCAGTGCCTGTTGCAGAAACCTGCCGCGATGCAGCAGCATCTGTGGTTCCCCGGTGACCATCCGGCGAATCCACTGCACACGGATGCTCGACCATGTGACGGCAAACTGCAATCCGATGAGCAACGCAAAAGCCGCTGCGCCGTCTACCAGCGTGACGTCTTTGGATAGCAAGACCGTGGCCAACGTCGAGCCCAGCGCGACGGTCACCACGAAGTCGAACGCGTTCATTTTTGACAGCGTGCGCTTCCCGGAGATTCGCAAAAAGAGGATGAGCGTGATGTAGGCCAACGCACCGATCACCAGAATGCGCAGCACGCTTACCCATCCGTCAAAAAGCAGCTGCTCCATTGCGCCCTCGTTGAGTGTGCCCGGAAAGTGCCAACCCGACTCTCCTACCCGTGATGCGCACCGGAGTGCGCCCCTACGCGACGGGCAATTGACAAACACGGCGAAGCCTTCGACGTTTTGAGTGCCGGCGAGACACCCGAGCACGCTACACAGACGTTCCCTTTCACCCCCACCCTTGCGAACGTGATGGCGCGTTCAAGCGTCGTGCATTCCGTCACTACACTGACTGTAGCATTTGCAATAGCAGCCTGCGGCACGGGTTCACTTGGTGCACAGGACGCACCGCAGCTCGGTGTGTCCAACAGCGGTGTGTTCACTGGGCAGGTGTATGACAGCACGACGGCGCGACCGCTTGCTGCGGCGGAGCTCGGTCTCACACGCAGCGACAACCTGGCACAACTGCTCACCACCCGTGCCGATTCAACAGGTCGCTTCCGGTTTGACTCGCTTTCTCCCGGCACCTATCTGGTGGGTGCCACCCACCCAAGGCTTGACTCCCTCGGTATCCGGCAGCTCACTCTGCTGGTGAACATTCGCGTTGGTACAGAGGCATCTGCCACACTGAGCGTGCCGCCTATCCCGAGGCTTATTGATAGTTATTGCGGCCCAGGCACGTACTCCGATTCATCGGGCATGATGATTGGCACGGTTCGTCAAGCCATCCCCGACCGTCGTTCAGTTCAAGCTACCGTGCGCGCGAGTTGGTCTGAGCTGGCGCTGACGTCGCGCGGTTTTGAGAGCAGAAGACCGTATCGTGAGTCGGCGACTGATGCCACGGGGCACTTCATTGTGTGCGACACGCCAAGCAACGGCGTGATCAGCGTGCGTGCGTGGCATGATGCCGACTCGTCGGGTTTTGTGGATCTCACCGTCCCACAAAACGGCCTGCTGCTTCGTGATTTGTACGTGGGACCGGTGGTGACGCAGGGGGAGCTGCAAGCGCGTCTGGAAGCGCGTCTTCAAGCGCAGGAGCAGACGCGGCAGCAGGCACGGGAAGTTGCGCCGTCGAACGAGCCAGCAAACACGCTCGCGCAACACCCGCTCGGCGCGGTGCGAGGCACGGTCAGACGCCCCGACGGTACTGCTCTTGGCGATGTGCGGCTTTCCGTTTCGTCGAGCAACACTGAAGTCGCATCGTCAGCGGACGGCACGTTTCTTCTTTCAGCGCTGCCAACCGGTACACACACACTCGAAGTGCGTGGTGTAGGCCTCAGCCCGCGTCGGATGCCCGTTGATATCGTGGCCGGGGAAGTGCTGACAGTGGCCCTGGAAATGGACAGGTTCATCGCGCTCGACCCGGTCAAGGTGCGTGCCGACCGACTCTCGCGCATGCGTGGTCTTGAAGGATTCAATGAGCGCCGACAGGGCGCGTGGGGTTACTTCCTCGATCCTGCCGAAATCACGCAACGCAATCCGGTACGTCTCACCGATCTGCTGCGCCGTGCGCCGGGCGTGATTGTGACGCCGTCGTCAAACGTGGCCGGCGGAGATCGCATTGCAATGAACGGCGGCTGCAGCCCGCAGTTCTTTGTTGATGGTATCCGGCTTGATCTCAACGGCAACAACATTGAGAGCTTGGTCTTTGTGAACGACATCCGCGCGATGGAGGTCTACAACCGTGCCAGCATCACGCCGCCGCAGTTCTCGACACTTGGTGGCTGTGGCGCGATCGTTTTCTGGACCGGGCCGCGCGGGTGAGGCGAGCGCAGGGAAACGTGCGAAGCCCGACGCTACGGCTCAACAACCACAGGCACTCGCAGCATGCGTGATCGGGTGCGAATTTCGAGTGTATCGCGTCCTGCCGCGCGCCCAACCACGAACACAAGTTGTGATTGAATGAAGTCTTCGGCGCCGCGCGGCAAACGCGAGTAATCCGGCGCCGGGATGGGAGGGAACCGATGCCCACCCCGCACGATCTCCACGGGTGATGACGCACCCTTCAGGCGCACGATCGAAACCGCCGGCAGTTCGGCCAGCCTTCGCTCAATTTCACCATCGGTGCGCTCACCAACCAACGGAACCGGGACCGTATCGCCCACCGCGACCACCAGCGAATCGGTCTGAACGAACAGACGCCGCACCAGGAAGTTCACGACGTTTACTGATGCCAGGCCTCGCCCATTCGAAGCATCAATGAGGAACTCCCCGGATCGAACACCTGTGCGTCGCGTGAACGTATCGCCCACCACAAAATCCACACGCTGCACGCCGTTCACACTACCAAGCGGCGAGACGGCGTTGTCGGCTACGAAATCAGCAGTGGCAGGGCGGCAGTCACGATACTCGACGGGCGCATTCAAGCGTGAAATGAGCTCGCACGTTGTTGCCTCTACTCGCACGGTGTCGCCAGACATCACGTGCCACATGAACTGAAGATCCGCCTCAGCGGCGCCCACATAACTCAAGCGCAGCACGCGCAAACCGGGATCGCTTATTACTGAGCAGCCAACGCCAACCAGCACTGCCGCGGCTATAAGAACAGGATTTCGCATGGGTCAGCCCGATGTTCACGCTGTCGAGGAAGGTAAGCACTTTCAGATACCAAACGCCTCGGCAACGGTTCCATCGGGCCACCCAAGCCCTGCTCAATGCTTCACATGTTGCTCCACGTTCGCACGAACTGCGCTGCTCGCGGGCTGCGCCTCACGCACACGCCGTTCAATCCATCGCGCCATTGCGGAGTGTGGCAACAACGGTTCGCCGGTATAACGAGAAGGTGTGCCCGCAATGTCCTTAGGCAGCTTGTCGCGGCTCACACTTCCCTTGCTGACCAGTACCGGAACCACCACCACTTCCCGACCGGTGAGCATCTGCTGCATCTCAATCAGCTCGCGTACGCGAAGCACCGCTTCAGCACGCACCGCCGCCGGCGCATCATCACGCACCAGTTCGACGCGCACATCGCGAAAGCCGGTCCAAGCGCGCACTGAATCAGCTACGGGGCGCAGGTTCTGCATCCAGGCCGCGTAGTCTTCGGCGGAGTTGGGACCATGTCCCACAATCATGAGTGCCTCGGCACCCGGTTCCTTGGCCATGGCCGTGGCTCGGTCCGCCAATACGCGCGCCATTTCACTTGAAGCATCAAGCGCTTTGGTCAGCAAAATGGGTGTACGCGTTTCGGCCCGGTCAATGCCGTTCATGTGCAAATGATGCTGCATCATTTCATTCAACGACACGTCTTCACCGGCCAGCCAGCGAATCTGGTCGTAGTGACCACTGTAGCTCGATACCAGAAGCGGTACTACGGCAATCGATGTCACACCCTGCGCATCCAACTTGGCGACTGCGTCCTGGAATCGTGCAGTGGCCGCGCCCTTGCCCATGAGAAAGCTGACTTCCACCGGTCCGCCGGTGCGTGCCTCACGTGCAGCCTGCAGCACACCCTCGTTCCACAGGGAATCACCGCCATGTGCAATCACGATAGTGCCACGCACGTCTTTGGATTGCGCGGTGACCGACGCAAATGGTAGCAGCACCAATGGCGCAGCGAGCAGGAGCTGTGATGCACGGCGACGCAGGGACTGCCGGCCAGTCAGAGCAGAGAGAGCAGGGCGCATTATCGGAAACTCGTATTGTTGAAGTTCATGGAAAAGGCGGTATACACATGCCGCCGAGCAAAGCCGGCCCACTGCGCCGGTTGAGTATCAAAGAGGTTGTCAACGCCAAGCACGAGCTCCACGGCCCGCGATCCGGGCAGCGGTCGCGCCAGCCGCATGTCAACGCGCGTGAACGCATCACGCCAGCTGGTAATGACACCGGTTTCCGCGTCACGCTGCATCGGTGTGCGGCCGGTAAAGAGACCTGTCATGCTGGTGCGCACGTTAAATGGCAGCAACAGGGCCACTGTGGTGCGCGCCGAGTGCGTAGGGCGGCCAAGCAGTGCACCAGCAGTCGCGTTATCCCGCGTAGACAGACCGTTGTAGGCGGCCTCGAGACGCAGCGATCCGCGCGTGAGTCCTGTTTCCAGCTCAACGCCGCGCGTCACGCCGTTATCGACGTTGGCGAACTCGAACGCCAACACCTGTCCCGGTGCAGTAATCGGTCGCGTTTCAATGAAGTCGCGGAAGTTGTTGTGGAACAACTGCGCACGCAGGTACTGACCGGCTGCGGTCCATTCGGCGCCGACGCTCAGATTGCGCGAGGATTCGGGTGTGAGATCATCGTTGCCGAACACCGCGTAACCGGCCGATGTGTTCTGGAAGAACATGTACAGCTCACGAAAGTCCGGCGCACGAAATCCGTCTCCGGCCGAAGCACGCAGGGTCACGCCATCGGTCACATGCCAACGCGCGGCAAGGCGCGGAGTTACGTAGGTGCCCCACAAATCACTGTGCGACACGCGCACACCAGGGACAATCGAGAGCGCATCTGTGGTACGCACTTCGAGCTGTGCGAACGGCTCAGTCATGGTGAGTGACCGCAGTCCACCCGTGACGCGTACCGACTGCGTCTCATCACGTCGTACCTGAACGCCAAGATCGAGTGCGTGCCGCACTGCACCGAGCGACACGGGTTGCTCACGCACTGCGCCATCTGTGTGGCCCGGCTTCATGCTGCCAAAACCTGTGCTGTACACAAGCTCGGCCTGATGCAATCGCTGTACCTGGCGCTGACCCGTATCGCCGGCAATCGGCTGTGGCAGGCGACTGGCCAGCGATGTGTGGTTGAATACGGATGTCGATATGGTGGGTGAGAGTCGGTGCCGTCCGCGCTGCCAGGAACCGGCAATGCGACCATTGATTTGCTGGTTGTCACCGAAGTTGAACAGCGTGGCGCTCTGCCAGCGTTGACGCTCGTCGAGCGCAAGCAGACTGGCTTCGAGCCAGCGTGCCGAATCCGGTGCCAGACGCACTTTGAACGATGCATCAGTGCGTGCCGCGAGCGCGCCGGTGGTGGCCGAACGGCCGGGCGTCATTTCCATGGTACGCGTACCCACATCAAAGCGGGCGGCCAGCGGCCCGCGTCCATACGACACGCTGGCCGCGCCATCACGACGTTCCTGCATGCCGGCAGTGGCGGTGACGCTGGCGTTAAACACACCCGCTTCAGGTGTGCGGGTAATGATGTTGATCACACCACCCATGGCCTCGGTGCCGTACAACGTAGACTGTGGTCCCTTTACCACCTCAACGCGCTCAACCATTTGCACGGGAATGCGCGACACATCAAAGACGCCGGCAATGCGACCTGATACCGGTTGTCCGTCGAGCAAAATCAGCACACGCTCCGAGCCAATGCCCTGTAGCATGACGCCGGTACCAGCCGGGTGGCCCCCCTGCAGCTCAATACCTGTCTGCTCAAGCAGCACGCTGGCCAGATCTGTCGCACCGGTGCGTTCAATGTCGCTGCGCGTGACGAGTTCAGTAGAGATCACTGCATCTTTGAGGCGCTGCGCGCGACGTGCGCCGGTGACCACGACTTCGTCAAGCGAGATGGCCAGCGGCGCCAACCGAACTGTCGCAACTGGATTGGCCTGGTTTGGCAACAATGCTTGCACCGTTTCCGGGCGATAGCCAACCCGCCTGATCGCCACTGTCCATTGCCTGGCCGGCAGGGAGGGCAACGACCAGCGACCGTTAGCGTTGGTTGTGGCGCTGATGGTATCAGTACCGGCCACAAAACTGACACGCGCACGCAGCAACGGTTGGTTGGTGGCTGCATCAAGCACCACGCCGCTGGTCGATGAATCGCGCCCGCCCGAACCTGTTTGCGCCGACAGCTGGAGGCTGCTCACGGCCAACATGCTCATGCCGATCACGCACCACTGCATCGTGCGGGCCGCAACGTTCCCTCGCATCGCTGTAGCAGCAGACACGCCCGACAACAAAGGCAAACGCATCGCTTAACCCGCGATCTGTTCGTAGCGGAACGTGATGTTGCGGGGAGCACCGGTGCCGCTGTAATAGTCCACGATTTGCAGCTTGTAGACTGTACTGCCGCGGCGAATCAGGTACACGTCAAAGGTAGGGCTGATGCGGAAGTCGCCGGCAATGTTGTAGCGGAAAAAACGATTGGTGGCGAACACCCCTGAGAAGACATCGCTCCGGAAGGCGCGCGCATTCAGCCCCGATGCTGTCGCTGCCTCGAAGGGCACCGTGGCCGTGGCAGCACCTCCCTGCGCCGTACCGCTCACCCCGCCGTTGGTGCGCATCGTGAATCCGCGCAGTGACAGATCCCATCCCGTGCCAATCGGAACACCGTCGGTTGGATTGAGGTCGATCAGCGTTTCGCCTGTTGTGCCGGCTTGAACGGTGGTCGTTTGCACGGGACCAAAGGGAGCCGTGGCTGATGGCTGCACGGCGTATTGCAGCGTTACGCGTCCAGCCGAACTGGTGGACGGGTTTTCCAGCGAAACAACGCGCAGCTTCGCAAACGCCGTGTCTCCGGCAAGGCGCACGATATAGGTGCGATCGCTGCTGGCTGTAGCGGCAGATCCGTTGCCGGTGAACCAATCGTTGATGGCCGGAATGAGCTGCTCTTCGGTGAACACTCCGCCGGCGGGAATGCTGGTGATCGCGTCAAAGTCGGCCAACTCGGCGGCCGGCGTCATTGCCAGCACATCGTCGTCGCTGGCCCCGGCGTTCTGGCACAGGCACATGCCACTGACACCAGCCGGTCCGGCGGCGCCGCCGTTGAGCATCACGTTGGTGGCAAAAAACCCGATGTCCCAGTTTGACGATTCCCCCGCAGAAGGGGTGGGCGTTACGGTGCTGCCCGAAGCCAGGTCTACGTACACCCAGCCGGCTGAGGCGTCTACCGTGACGGTGCCCGCGATGGGGGGAGGCGGGGCCGTGACATCTGACGTGTTGCACGCCGCGACCGACAGGGCGAGGGCAGCGAGCAGCGACTGACCGGAGCGAGCTGGTGTGATTTTGCGTCGGAACATTATTGCGGAAAGTGTTTGAGAACAGTTATCATCTAACCATCAAACAGAGTAAAAATCAATTCCGAGTAAAACAATCGGAATTAATACGGAGGCGCGTCAGTTCGCTCTCCTCCCCTTGACGCAGGCGAAGTTGCAACCAGATTTAGTCTCACCTAAATATGGTTGACCCGAAACTCGCTCTCCTCGTCTTTGCTGTGCTCGTCGCCGTCACCCTGGCTGCGGCGTGGCCTCGTCACGGGATCTGGGCCAAAGCGCGGCGCCTCTGGCGGGTCTCTGACAGGGTACGGTTGGAAGACACACTCAAGTATCTCTTTCACCGGAACGCCGCAGGCACGGCCGTACACCCCGACTCGCTGGCTGGCGCGCTGGGTGTGGGGCGTCCTCAGGCCCGTCGATTGCTCGCGCGTGTGGCCGACAGCGGGCTCGCCATCAACACCGCCACCGGGTTCAGGCTCACCGGCGACGGTCGCAGCGAAGCGCTGCGCATTGTGCGCTCGCACCGGCTGCTCGAGCAGTACTTCGCCAACCATACCAGCGTTTCCCCGGCCGAATGGCACGACCTGGCCGAAGAGGCAGAGCATGAACTGTCGCCGCAGGACGTGGAGCGACTGGCGCGTCAGTTGGGGCAGCCGCGTTTTGACCCGCACGGTGATCCCATCCCCACGGCCACGGGAGAGATGCCGGCCGCGCTGGGGCTCTCGCTGGCCAATCTCGACGAGGGAGATGCGGGCACCATTGTGCACCTCGAAGACGAGCCGCGTGAGGACTACGAACGTCTGATCGGGCTTGGGCTGGCACTGGGCAAGCAGGTGGTAAAGCGTGGCCCCCGTGGCAGCGAGGTCGCGCTCGATCTTGATGGCAAGCGGCTGATGCTGCCCGATGACCTGCTCGACGCGGTGAATGTGGAACGTGGCGAAAGCCGGACAACCCGACCGGCCCGAACGCTCGCCGATCTCCAGCGGGGGGAATCCGCCATTGTCACTCGTGTGTCTACCGAATGCCGTGGTGCGCAGCGTCGTCGTTTGCTCGACTTGGGCGTGGTGCCGGGCACGGTGATTTCCGCCGAGATGCTCAGTCCGTCGGGCGACCCGATGGCGTATCGCATTCGCGGAGCACTGATCGCGCTGCGACAGGCACACGCGCGCTGGATTGAAGTGGAACCGGCGCACAGCATCGCACAGCAGGACGTGGCCTGATGGGCACTACCATGCGCACCCGGCTTCCGGGCCGTGATGAATCGTTGGTTCAGTTGGGTGTCAGATCGGACAAGTTTGATTTTCTGGTCGCGTTGGCGGGCAATCCCAACACCGGCAAGTCAACAGTGTTCAACAACCTCACTGGCTTGCGTCAGCACACCGGCAACTGGCCGGGCAAAACCGTCACGCGCGCCGAGGGTTTGTTCACGGCCGGTGGTGATCGCTTCAAGATCGTGGACCTTCCCGGTACGTACTCGCTGCAGGCGGCGAGCACCGACGAGGAAGTCGCGCGCGACATGCTGCTCTTTGGTCACCCCGATGTCACGGTGGTGGTGATTGATGCCACGCGCCTTGAGCGCAACCTGAATCTCGCGTTGCAAGTGCTGGAGATTACGCCACGTGTTGTGGTGTGTCTGAATCTGATGGACGAGGCACGACGCATCGGGGTAGGCATTGATCCGGCCGCGCTTGAACGTGAACTCGGCGTGCCTGTTGTTGCCGCGTCGGCGCGTCGTGACGAGGGCATGGATGCGCTGCGCGAAGCCATTCGTTCCGTTGCCCGTGGTGAACGTGTGCCGCAGCCGGTGCGCGTTCCGGCGTTCACACCGGAGGTTGAGCCTCTGGTGGCGGAAGTCGAGCAGGCGGTTCGCGACGCGCAGCCTGAACGAGACAATGCACGATGGATTGCTTTGCGGTTGCTCAACGCCGACGATCGTGTTGAAGCGACGGTGCCGCCCGGTCCGCTCGAGGTGGCAAGTGCGGTGCGTTGGCGTATGCCGCCTGATTTTCACGACCGAATTACCGCTGGAATATTCGCAGCCGCCGAAGGCATCGCGTCGCGTGTGCATCTCAAGGGTGTGCAGAAGGCACGGTTCGATCTTGATCGCGCGCTCGACCGCTGGCTGACCAGTCCGGTGACTGGTTTTCCGCTTATGGTGTTGATGTTGGCGGTCGTGTTCTGGCTGACGATTGCCGGTGCGAACGTACCGTCGTCCATGTTGGCCACATTGCTGGTGGACAACGTGCATCCCATGCTGCGCGGATTCGCCGAGGGCATTGGTTTGCCGTGGTGGATAATCGGTCTCACGATTGACGGCGTGTATCTGGCCACGGCCTGGGTGATCGCGGTGATGTTGCCACCGATGGCAATCTTTTTTCCGCTGTTCACGCTGCTCGAAGACTTCGGGTATCTGCCGCGTGTGGCGTTCAATCTTGACGGACTGTTTCGCCGGGTTGGTGCGCATGGCAAGCAGGCGCTCACGATGTGCATGGGCTTTGGTTGCAATGCCGCGGGTGTGGTGGCTACGCGTGTGATTGATTCTCCGCGTGAGCGACTGGTGGCGATCATCACCAACAACTTTTCGCTGTGCAACGGACGTTGGCCCACGCAGATATTGATGGCGTCCATCTTTGTTGGCGCGCTCGTTCCTACAGCGTTTGCCGGACTGGTGTCGGCCACGGCTGTAGTGGCGGTCACGCTGATAGGCGTGGGCATGATGTTCTTTGCGTCGTGGTTGCTCACGCACACCGTCCTTCGCGGTGAGGCCACCAGTTTTTCACTTGAGCTGCCGCCGTACCGTCCGCCGCGTGTGTGGCAAACGCTGTACACGTCGCTCATTGACCGCACGCTGATTGTGCTGTGGCGGGCGGTGGTGTTTGCCGCACCGGCCGGCGCCGTGATCTGGCTGATTGCCAACGTGAATCTTGGTGGCGACAGCGTCGCAGCTCACCTGATTAACGGACTTGATCCGGTGGCGCTGTTTCTGGGGCTGAATGGTGTGATTCTGCTCGCCTACGTGGTGGCCATTCCCGCCAACGAGATTGTCATCCCCACGATCCTGATGCTGACCGTGCTGGTAGGCGGCACACCGGAGATGGGCGCGGGTGCGGGGGTGATGTTTGAGATGGACGCGACATCGATTGGCGAGCTGTTGCGTGCCAACGGCTGGACTACACTCACGGCGGTGAGTCTGATGCTCTTCTCGCTGCTGCACAATCCGTGTTCAACCACCATCTACACGATTTACCGCGAAACGCGCAGTGTGCGATGGACCACCGTGGCCACGATGCTGCCGCTGGTGATGGGTTTTGTGCTCTGCTTTTTGCTGGCGCAGGTTTGGCGGTTGGTGGCGGGCGTGTCGTAACGCCGTTGAACGGTTGAAGCCCGACAATAGTCACGGCAGAGAAACAGATCCTCAAACCGCAGCGCCTCGGCCCGGGCTCGTCCATGTGAAAGAAAAAGCCTATATACAGCATCGAAAGTTTGACATGCCGGGTCAGCCGCTCTGTACGTGATCGCTCCTATGTTGCGCTATGCCCGTTTGACGCGCGATTGCAGTGCGCCGCGAGCTCTTCACCGACAACAGGAGTGTGCATGCGTTTTGTCCGGAAGTCGTTTTTCGTTCGCCCACGCCACAGCGTGCTGAGAGTCCTGGTTGTGGTCCCCACGCTTGTTCTGGCGCTGGTGGCGTCATCCGCTCACGCGCAGCGGGGCACGAACCGGGCGCCGTTCACGCCGCGCATTGCCTTTGTGAATGTGCAACAGCTGTTGGACTCTGTCCCTGGGCGCAGTGCAGTAGCGTCAGGATTTGCTGATGAGCTGCGTCTGGCCGAAACCCGCGTTCGGCTGGCGGCTGATTCGATGCAGCGTGCAGTTGAGGCGTTTGCGCAGCAACAACAGAATCTGAGTCCAACGCAGCGTGAGGTGGTGACGCTGAGCCTGCGAGCGCGCGAACTACAGCTCGAAGACATGGTACAGCGACTAAATATTTCTGTGATGGAGCGCCGTGAGGCACTGCAAGCTCCACTCGAGGCGTGTGTCAGACGCGCCATGCAAACAGTGCAAGAGCGTGATGGCTGGCACGCGATTGTCGACTGGACCGCGCTCGGTTCACTTTTTGTGCTCTCGCCGGAAGCTGATATCACATCACGTGTGCTCGAGGTGCTCCGACGATTGGGATCGGAGCCTTGCCTGTCTGAGTGACGACGGGTTCGCTCACGGCGCAGCCAGACAGTCCCCCAAACCAAACGCGTATTTATGGATGCCAACAAACTCTTGCAACAGTTTCTCGGTCCTTCCGCAGGCAACCACTCGTCACAAGCTGGTGCTGCGACCAAACAACCGCTCGGCGGTGTGAGCCTCGGCAGTTTTGGCGGAGGCGCGGTTGTCGGCGGGCTGCTGGGAATGATGCTCGGTGGCAAAAAAATGAAGAAGATGTCCAAGGGCGTGATCGGCTACGGCGGGGCTGCAGCGGCCGGTGCGCTCGCGTACAAGGCCTACACAAACTGGCAGCAGGGAAAAGCGGCGGCCACCGCACCGGTCGCGAGCGAAGCCGACTACGACCAGGTGGAGCGCAGCTTCGTGCCCGAGGCCAACCCGGCAGCTAACGGAATGCCATTTCAGCTGGCGCTCATCCAGGCCATGATCGGCGCCGCCAAAGCGGATGGGCATATTGACGCCGTGGAGCAACGCGCACTGTTCGAAAAAGTTGAACAGATGGGCCTGGACGCGGAGAGTAAGGCGTTTGTATTCGACGCTATCAATCGGCCTGCCGATATCACTGCGATTGCTGCGTCAGCACGTGGTATTGAGCAGGCCACTGAGCTGTATCTCGTGTCCCGCGCGGCCATTGATGTGGATGAGCCAAGCGAGCGGGCCTATCTGGCGGCGCTGAGCCATCGATTGAATCTGCCGACCGACCTCGTGGCGCATCTTGATCGTCAGATCGAAGGCTCGCGGTGAGTTTCGCGGAACGGGCGTGATGTTGTGCAGGACCGTTGTAAAACGCGCGTGCGCCGCCGTTGGAGATGTAAAGTGTTACCGCCTACGCGACACGCTCTTGATCATCATACTGTCCCTGCAGCGCGCGATACTCACCCTTTAACACGCGCCTCGCTTCTGCCGACGCCATGTACAGGATGGCCGTGGGAAAGAAGAGAATGAACGCAACGGCGAGCCAGTGCAATGCACTCTGCGGCGTTTGCTGGAGTACGAAGTCCTTCACGTACATGCTGATCAGCGCGCCGGAAACGACAATGGCAGCAGCGCAGGCTGTAAGCCTGGCACGATCACTGGTACTCGTATACCAGCGCGCCAGTGGCGGGATGCCGAAGGTACCCGCGAGGCTGACGGCCAGCCAGATGCTCGCGCCTTTGACCAGGTAGCTCCGGAGATCAAAGACGTAGTACAGCAGCACTACCACCACCAAGCCGAACGCGTAAAAAAGAAGCTGCGCCCTGATTCGTTTACTCAGCATTCGCGACCGCGCTCACTTGAAAAGGGCCCCGTTTCACGGCTAGCATTTGACATGCCACCAACAATCGAAGAATGAAGTCGCGCACGGCGCACGTCAAATGAACGTGCTCGTTTTGAACGCCGGTTCGGCCACGCTCAAGTTTCAGGTGGTGCGCACCGACGACAGCGCGATTGCCGCCGACACCGACGTCAAGCTTGCACGTGGCCAGATTGAGCGCATTGGCGGCGAGGCCGTGATTACGGTGCGCGGTGAAGACGGCGTGTTGTCACGGCACAGTGCGGCGTTGCGCGATATGGCGGCGGCGGTGGAATGGCTGGTGGAGTGGATCACCTCCCGCGACAGTGCCACCTCGCTCACCTCGCGCGCTGAACTGCACGCCGTTGGACATCGTGTGGTGCACGGAGGCGAGCAGTTCTCCAAGTCGGTACGCATCACGCCCGACGTGGCGTTTGCCATTGAGCAGATGATTGAACTGGCACCTCTGCACAACCCGCACAACCTGGCGGGCATTCGTGCAGCACAGCGCGCTTTGGGCGACGGTGTACCGCAGGTGGCCGTGTTCGATACCGCGTTTCATCAGACGCTTGAAGAGCACGCGTATTTGTACGCCATCCCGTATCCGCTCTACCGCCGACACAAGGTGCGGCGCTACGGTTTTCACGGCACGTCGCACCGCTCGGTGGCGTACCGTTGGCGTCGTATCTCAGGCTCGGACAAAGCTGATGTTCGTGTGATCACACTGCACCTGGGCAACGGTTGTTCGGCGTGTGCAATTGTGGGTGGCGAATCGATGGATACATCGATGGGCTTCACACCGCTCGAAGGGTTGGTCATGGGCACACGCTCCGGCGACATCGACCCGGCAGTGCTTGACTTCATTGCGAGCAAAGAAGGGCTCACAATGCATCAGGTTGAGTCGCTGCTAAACTCACAGTCGGGACTGCTTGGTGTGTCAGGCCTCACCAACGACATGCGCGACCTGCTGGCTGAAGCGCGCGAGCACAATGACCGCCGCGCGACGCTGGCCATTGAGATGTTCTGCTATCGCGCGCGCAAATACATCGGGGCATATCTCGCTGCAATGGGCGGTGCAGATGCGGTGTTGTTTGCGGGTGGCATTGGTGAGAACGCGCCGGAGATCCGTGCAAAAATCTGCGACGGCCTGCAGTGGGCGGGCTTGCACGTTGATGCGGCCGCGAACGCAGCACTGCACGGTGGGAATGAAGGGCGTTTCAGCAGTGAGGACTCAACGTTGCAGGCGTGGGTGGTTCCAACTGACGAAGAGTTGCTGATTGCCCGCGATACCTATCGGGTGGTGGGGCACAGAGAAACTGATGCGTCTGCCTTGAGCTCATGACGCTGGACCGCTCGCCGCGCGCGATTTTTGTATTCTGGTTTCCACTGGCCCTGCAGTGGATCATGATGGCGCTGGAAGTCCCGTTTCTGGCCGCAGTGGTCAGTCGGCTTGCCGATCCCGCGTATAATCTGGCGGCATTCGGCGTGGCGTATGCGTTTGCGATTCTGGTTGAGTCGCCGGTGATCATGCTGATGAGCGCCTCTACGGCGCTCGTGTCCGACGCTGACAGTTACCGACGACTGCAGCGATTTGCGTGGATGCTCAATCTTGGCGCGACATCGCTGCTGCTGTTTGTGCTCGTCCCGCCGGTGTACGATGTGCTGATGCGTGCAGGCGTAGGTCTACCCGATCCGGTGGCCGAGCGCGCGTACGGTGCGCTGTGGTTGCTGCTGCCGTGGCCGGCTGCAATTGGCTACCGTCGATTTCTGCATGGTGTGCTGATCCGGTCGGGGCGTACCCGTCTGGTGGCATATGGCACCGGCACGCGCCTTATCACCATGGGAGCAACGGCCACGTTGCTCTCCACTACCGGTATTCCCGGGGTGTGGGTCGCAGCCGCCTCGCTTTCGGCGGGTGTTGTGGTGGAGGCGCTCATGGCGATGACCATGGCCAGAGGCGCGGTGCAGGAACTCAAGCAGCACGTCCCGTCTGCTTCGAGCGTGCCGCTGCGCTACGGGGGGATTGCGCGCTTTTATTATCCGCTCGCGCTCACTTCGTTTATTGGACTCACCACCAAGCCGCTGCTCACGTTTTTCATGGGGCGTGCACCGGAGCCTGTTGAGTCGCTGGCGCTGTTTCCTGTCGTGGTAGCGCTCGTGTTTCTGTTCGGCTCCCTTGGTTTGTCGTTTCAGGAAGCGGCTATAGCATTGGTGGGGCGCAACCTCGAGTACGCGCGCGAACTCGGACGGTTCGCGACGGGCTTGGCACTGACAGCATCGGGAGTGCTGGCAGCGATAGCGTTCACGCCGCTGGCCGGGGCGTGGTATGGGACCGTATCGGGATTGCCACCACAGCTGGTTGCACTGGCGGTGACGCCCACACGTATTGCGGTGCTCATGCCGCTGCTCTCTGTCGCGCTGGCCATGCAGCGCGCGCTTCTGGTTCAGGCCAGAAACACGCGTCCGATCACGTTGGCCACAGCGCTTGAAGTGGGTGGCATGGCCCTCATCTTTCCCGCCCTGGCGTGGGGATTTGATGTGATCGGCGTAACCGCTGCGCTGGCGGCGCAAGTGGGAGGGCGCGCGCTTGGTGTGAGCTTTCTGCTGTGGCAGGCGCGCGCGCTCCGGGCTTGAACAGCACTCAGTACGCCAGTCCGTACGCTTCGCGTCGTGGATCGGCACCTGTACGACGCGCTTTGGACACCGGATCAATAAAGATCACCTGCACGCCGCCCAATGTGGCCGTCCATCCGGCAACGGCGTCTACGCGATGTCCGCGTGCACGCAGTTCATCCATCACCTCTGATGCAACACGATCTTCAATCTGCGAGCGCACGCCGCTGTTGTGAATAAAGCGGGGTGCTTCAACAGCCTGCTGCGGAGTCATGCCAAAGGTGAAGATGTTGTGATAGACCTGCGTTAAAAACTGCGGCTGTCCGTGTCCGCCGGGCGTACCAATCGTCATGCGCAGCCCGCCGCCGTCAGTTACGATCATTGGCGTGAGCGTATGGAACGGACGCTTGCCCGGCGCGATGATGTTTGGATGACGCGGGTTCAGTTCAAAACCGCCGCCGCGGTTGTGCAGCACGACACCTGTCTGCGGCTCCACCAGCCCCGAGCCAAAACTTGAAAACAGGCTCTGAATCCAACTCACCGCGTTGCCATCTTTGTCCACGACCATGAGATACACGGTGTCGCCGTCACCACTCGCGGGATCACTTTCCACTGTCTCACCAAAACCGTGCGTCACTGCGGCCGCTGCTGTTTCAGTGACGAGTGCCGCGCGCGTACGCAGATATTCACGATTGAGCAGCCCGTCTACCGGTACCTGCGCCATGCGCGGATCGGCTACCCAGCGATCGCGATCGCTGAAAGCCAGCCGCTTTGTTTCAATGAGCGTGTGCAGGTACTCCGCTGAGTTGTGCTTGAGCGACGCCAGATCAAACGACTCGGCCAGTGCCAGCTGCTGCAGCTGCACGAGTCCCTGACTGTTGGGTGGCATGGCGTGCACGCGACGACCGCCTGCGTAGTCCATTGTAATCGGGTCCACCCACTCCACTTTGTGCGCGGCAAAGTCGGAGGCGCGCAGATAGCCACCCTCTGCTTCTACAAATCGGGCTAGTGTCCCGGCGATGGGACCGTTGTAAAACGCGTCTGCGCCGCCACGCGCGATTGAGGTGAGCGTACCCGCGAGCGCTTTATTCGTGAGTAGCGAACCCACCGGTGGCAGGGAGCCACCGGGAGCAAAGATCGCCTGACCGCCTTCGTTCAGGCGACGCACACTCGAACCAATGTCGCGCTGCAGCGTTGTAGTTACCGCCCAACCGTTCGCAGCCAGATTGATGGCCGGCTGCAGTGCTTCGGCCAGCGAAATCGTACCGTAGCGCTCAAGCGCTGCTTCCCACGCCGCCACCGCGCCCGGCACGGTGATTGTCGCTGCACCGTTGCTGGGCATTGAAGTGAGTCCACGCTCCGCGAAAAACGCCGGCGTGGCGAGCGCACCGGCGCGTCCGCTGCCGTTGAGCGCTGTTACCGTGCCACTGTCGTTCCGGTAGAAGAGCCCAAAGGCATCACCGCCCACGCCGTTCATATGCGGTCGCACCACGGCCAGCACGCCCGCCACTGTGACGGCCGCGTCCACTGCGTTTCCACCACGTCGCAGCACCTCGTAGCCGGCGGCGGTAGCCAGCGGATGGTCAGAGACAACGGCCGCTTCGCGCCCTGAGACATCAGGACGGTTTTGGGGTTGCCACGGTTGGGCGAGGGCGGGGCACGGTGCCACCGCCGCCATACTGAACAGGGCGACAGCTATGTACGTGAGGCAAGAGCGCAATAAAGTCATCTGATCTCCTGAGGGGCGGACAGTTTCACTCCACAAGCTTCGCGCGAGACCGCGCGCGCAGCAAGCTCGCACGCATGCGGTGGCGAAAAATGCAATATCTCCGGTTGCGTGCTATCGTTGCGCCTTATTGTGCGTGATCCTGTTTTCCCCGGTCCGTGGGAGTGAGGTGTGAGTAGAAGTCCACGCAAAAAACTGTGGTTCGCGGTACTTGTGTTGTGTGCGGTCGTGATTGTCATGGGACCGCGTGCGCAGGTGAGCATGCCTGCAGGCGAGCGTGGTGCGGGAACGTTGACGGTGACCGAGTCCCCCTGGCCTGACGACTTGCCGTCCTTGCCCGCGTGGCTCGCAACCCATGAATCCTCGCTCGGTGTTACCGACAGTGCCGTGGCTGCACGCGTAGTGTTTGCCACGGACAGTTTGCCCGCGCGTACCCAATGGAGTGTGGTGTATCTGCACGGATTCTCAGCCACAAGACAGGAAACCGCACCGCTCGCCGAGCAAGTTGCGCTGGGGCTCAATGCCAACCTGTTTGAAGCGCGCTTACGCGGACACGGGCTACCCGGTGATTCGCTGGCGGCCGTGACGGCCGAAGACTGGCTGCGTGATGCGCAGTTCGCGCTCGACGCCGGCCGCAGACTTGGGGACTCCGTGCTGGTGATCGGCACTTCAACGGGCGGCACGCTCGGCGCATGGTTGTCTACGCTTCCGCGCGAGCAACGTGCGGGACTCGCCGCGCTTGTGCTCATCTCTCCGAACTTCGGCCCCAAGGACAAAGGCGCTGCGGTGCTCACGTGGCCGTGGGCTGAGAAGATACTGCCTCTGTTCATGCCGTACCGCGAATGGATGCCGCGCAATGAAGAGCAAGCACGCTTCTGGACAACCCGTTATCCCTCGCGCGCACTGTTCCCCATGCAAGCGCTGGTGGAACATGTGCGCGATCGTGAACTCGAAGGCTACAACACGCCAACCCTCGTGTTCTACAATCCGGATGACAACGTGGTGAATGCCGAACGCATTGCAACATGGCTGGCTGATCTCGCGGTGAGCACGAGCGCGCGGGTGCAACAGGTCCGCATTACACCAGCCGTTGGCGAAGACGCCCATGTGCTCGCGGGTCGCATTGTCTCCCCGGGTCGGACGGCATCAATGCGTGACAGCATCATCGCGTTTGTGCGTAATCGCTTGTGACAGCGCCGCGCTCCGGCATGGCGTTGAAACCGCGCTCTGCCAACAGATTGATTCCGCCCTCAGCCAGAGCACTCAAGATCAGATCGGTTGCTTTCTCCTCGGCGAGCGTTTCCTCCAGCAGCCTGTGCACTTCGTGCAGACCAAGCACGCGTGCGTATTCAACCATGGTGCCGTACGCTGCAATCTCGTAGTGCTCCACGCGCTGGGCCGAGGCGATAAGCGCAGCGTCCAGCGCCTCACGGTCAATGTCTTTTTCTCCGAGTTCCTTGCCTTCCTGAATCAGTCCCGCCATGCCCGGGCAGGTTTTCACCATGGCCGGTGCGTTGAGCAGTTCAAAGGCCGCCTGCAGCCGTTCAACGTGGTGTTCGGTCTGTATCAGATGGGTCTGCATGGCGTGTCGCAGCTGTTCCGATGTTGCCATGCTCGCCATGAGCGGTAGCGCCTGCAGCAGCAGGCGTTCGGCAGTGTAGATATCTGTCATATCGTTCAACAACAGGTCGTGCAGCGTGGTGATGCTCTTGTTGTGAAGCATGATTTTCTCCGGGTGATGATGGCACGACGTCGAATTTTGCGACGCATTTATCATGCAATATCCCGGAGCGGTGAACGCGAAAACATTGTACGCCGGTGGTGATTGCGCGTTTCACCAGTGGGCTACGTACCAGCCATTGCGCTGCGGCAACACCCCGGGTTGCGACGGACGCATTGCCCCTCTACCGCACTGTGGCGCCTATGCGTCTGACGCGTTGCCCCTGTACCGCACCGTGGCGCCTACGTGAGGTGCGGAGAACACGATTTGATCGTATCGTCTACCGTATGTCTCCATACCGTCTCTCCCTCGCGCTGCTCGTCATCGCACCGCTCGCAGCACTTCCGGCCCAGCAAGCCGGACGCGCCTTCACGCGCACACTGTACCTCGAGGACTCGGCGTACACCTCGGCCAACGTCAGCGTTGGCGACGTCAATGGTGACGGTCACCTCGATTTGGTGTTGGCCAAGGGGCGCCACTGGCCGCTCGTGGATCGAGTGCATTTGGGTGACGGCCGGGGAAACTTTGCGCGTGCCTACGATCTGGGCACAGCGTCCGACCGCACGTACTCGGCGCTGCTCTCCGACATGGACGGCGACGGGGATCTCGACGTGGTAGTGAGCAACGATCGCCCCGATCCCGGGCTCGTGTACCTCAATCGTGGCGATGGCACGTTCACGGTGGGCTCTACCTGGGGCCTGGCCGAGTGGAGCACGCGTCAGGTGCAGGTAGCCGATCTCAACAGCGACGGTGTGCGCGACCTCATTGTGGCCAATCGCTCCGGCCCGCGTCCCGGCGCCAGCTACATCTGCCTAGGTGTGGGTGGCGGCCGATTAGAGCAGCCGTGTCGGAAGTTCGCGTCGGAGTCGTCTACCAGCATCACGCCCGCCGACATCAACGGCGATGGCCTGATTGATCTGGTGGTGCCGCACCGCGATGGCGGACAGGGTCATGTGTATGTGCAGCAGCGTGATGGCGATTCACTCACGTTCACGCGGCTGCCGTTTGGTGAATCCAACGCAAACATTCGCATGGCCGTCACCGCCGATCTTGATCGCGATGGCCGGCTCGACATCGTGGCCATTGACGAGCAGCGCGGAGTGCGGGCGTACTTCGCGCGCGCTGATGGCACGTTCAGCGATGCCGTGCCGCTCGGCGCTGCCGGTGGTCGTCCCTACTCGTTGGCGGTGGCCGATATGGACGCCGACGGAGCAGTGGATGTGATCGTGGGCTACGTGCAACGTCAACCCGTTGTGTTGTACAACGACGGCAGCGGACGCACGTTTAAATCCGTGTTGTTTGGCGACGCCGAGGGCGCGGCGTACGGCTTCGCGATCGCTGATTTGGATAACGACGGGGCACTCGACATTGCCGTCGCACGTTCTGACGCACGCAACGTGGTGTATTTCGGGACGCCGGCATTGGAGCGGCGTTAGATCGTTCGGTCGCTGTTCCGGACCGCAATGCAGATTCCGGAGAGTGGTCCCAAAACTTCGTGCCAACTGTGAGGAGCGTGCAGGAATGTGCCACATGAACGTCATTCGATCGACACGTCAGGCTGTGCGTCTTCGGTCATCCCGCGTACGCACACTTCGCGCACAATGCGCATTGCTGAGCATGGCCGCAGGCACACTGCCGCTCGCTGCGCAAGCGCCCGTACCGCCCGCCGGTTCACCGTCCGCCGCCTGGTGGAGCCACGTTCAGGTGCTCGCGCACGATTCGCTGAAAGGCCGCGACACGGGAAGTCCGGGGCACGAGAGTGCAGCACGCTACGTTGCGGAGCAGTTCCGTGCGCTTGGACTGCAGCCCGGCGGCACCGACGGTTGGTTCCAGCGCGTGGGTTTTGTGCAGACACGTCTCGATGAGGCCAACGTCTCACTGGCGTTACGCAGTGGTACAACATGGGAGCCGCTCACTCCAGGTCGCGACTTGCGCCTGACGGCGCGTCTGGCGAATGCAAACGTGGAAGCGCCGCTGGTTTTTGTGGGTTACGGACTGTCGCTTCCGGAAGCAGGAATCGATGAACTCGCTGGCCTGGACCTCGCCGGCAAGATCGTGGTGCACGTAAACGCCGCGCCGCCGGGTCTGCCCGCTCCACTGCTTGCACACGGCACGCGCTCCCGTTGGATCGCCATGCAGCGCGCTGGTGCTGTGGGTATTCTGGCGGTGGGCGCCGGTGGTGCGTGGAGCGATGACGGCAGCAGTCGCGCTGGAAGCACGATGGCACTCGCTGATACGTCACTCGACGACACACGTGGTCAGCGTATCGGGGGTACCCTCAACCCAGCCTTGATGCCGAGGCTGCTCGCCGGTAGCGGGCTCGATTGGAGCGACATTACCGCACGCGTTCGTGCCGGTGAATCGCTGCCACGTGCTGCGCTCACTGTATCGCTCCGTGCCACGCTCCCTACCATCAAGCGGGAGCTCACGTCACCCAATGTCGTAGCCATTCTTCCCGGTGTTGATGCGTCACTGCGCGATGAAGTGATTGTGCTCAGCGCACATCTGGATCATGTGGGCACATTCGCAGGTCCGGTACTCACAGGTGACAGCATCTTCAATGGGGCGATGGACAACGCGTCCGGAGCCGCAACGCTTATTGAGACAGCGCGCGCCATTGTTGCCGCCGGTGGCAATCGCCGCACCATCGCGTTCGTGGCGGTTACGGCTGAAGAAAAGGGATTGCTGGGCTCGCGCTTCTTCGCCGCGAAGCCTTCGCTTGCCAGTGGGCGCATTGTGGCGAATCTCAACACCGACATGTTTCTGCCACTGATCCCACTGCGCGGTGTTTTTGTGTACGGGTTTGAAGAATCCGATCTGGCCGACAACGTTGAAACGGTGGTGAGGGCGCGTGGACTTGAGGTGATTCCTGATCCGGAGCCCGAGCAGGTGCGCTTTGTGCGCAGTGATCAATACAGCTTTATTCGCATGGGTATTCCGGCGCTGGCGTTCAAGGTGGGTTACAAGCCCGGCACGCCCGAGGAAACAACATGGAGCGCCTGGGTGCGTGATCACTACCACAAACTGAGTGACGACGTCACGCAGCCCGTGGATTTTGACGCCGCTGCAGGATTCAATGCGATGTACGCCGAGTTGGCGTTGCAGGTGGCGAATCGTGAGACAACACCGGCGTGGCGGGCCGACAGCTTTTTCAATCGTCCAACCATCGTGCCGTAAGGTTGACCATATGACTACTCCACGCCGCTTCGTCACCCTGCTGTTGGCTGCCTTACTGCTCCCGCCCACCGTGAGCACATCAACAGCTGCGCAGTCGGGTGCGCTGAGCTCTCTGGCGCCACCGGCGCAGTTTACCAATCCTGATCGACTGGCCACACTGCGCACCGCCTTTCCGGCTATTGACTCGCTGGTGCGCCGCTTTGTGGCGCAGCGACGGGTACCGGGCTACGCGTTTGGCGTGATTGTAGACGGCCGTCTTGAACACATTATCGCTGACGGCATCCGTGATCTCGCCACAGGTGCGCGCATAGATACAGGCACCGTGTTCCGTATTGCGTCCATGAGCAAAAGTTTTGCAGCGGTCGCAATTCTGCAGCTGCGTGATGAGGGACGAATTGAGCTGGATCTACCAGCGGAAACATACGTACCGGAGCTTGCATCGCTGCAGTACGCCACCAGCGATGCACCGCGCATTACCGTGCGACAGCTGCTCACGCACTCGGCCGGTCTGCCCGAAGACAACCCCTGGGGGGACCAGCAGCTCGACGCAACGGAAGAGGCATTCAGCGAGATGATGCGTCGCGGCCTGCCGTTTTCTACAGTGCCCGGCACGCAGTATGAATATTCCAACTTCGGCTTTGCGATTCTGGGCCGCATTGTGGCAAACGTTTCCGGCGTTCCGTACGCACAGTACCTGCGCGAGCGCATTCTGCAGCCGCTGGGCATGACGTCCACGACGCTTGAATCATCGGATGTTGACGCGAGCAGGCTGGCGTACGGTTACCGCTTGCAGGACGGCAAGTGGCTGCTCGAACCACCGCTTGCCGATGGTGCATTCGGCGTGATGGGTGGAATGCTCACCACCCCTGCCGATCTTGCGACATGGGTGAGCTACATGCTCGACGCGTGGCCAGCCCGTGACGGAAGCGAACGTGGCCCGGTGCGACGCGCCTCGGTGCGCGAGATGCAACAGGTGCAGCGCTTCAGCGGTGCCAGCGCAGATGCACGTGGTGATGCACTTACGCTCAACGCCGGCGGCTACGGATATGGTTTGCGCGTTGTTCAGACGTGCGATCTGCGCACGCTGGTGTCGCACACCGGTGGTCTGCCTGGCTACGGCTCCATCATGAGCTGGCTGCCCGAACATGGTGTAGGCGTGATCGGACTCGGTTCGCTTACGTACACCGGCTGGACGGCCACTGCGAATGAGGCCATTTCACGGCTTCGTGCCACCGGCGCGCTTGAACCACGCCAGCCGCAAGCGTCGCCCGTGTTGCTCACGCGCCGCGAGCAGGTAACGCGCTTGATCAACCAGTGGACGCCGGCGTTGGCCGATTCGCTGGCCGCGATGAACCTGTTCCGCGATGAGTCGGCCGAGCGACGTGCGTCGCAGATTGCATCCGTACGCGACGCAGCGGGAGGCGCGTGTGCAGACACTGGCGAGTTCATCGCCGAAAACGCGCTGCGCGGGACGTGGCGTTTGCGCTGCGCCACGGGTGATCTGGCGGTGCGTATTACCCTCGCGCCGACCGTGCCGGCGCAGGTGCAGTTCTTAAGCGTGCAGGCGCTCGCACGTGATGATTCGTTAGCGCCTGCGCCGGTATGTCGACGCTGAGCAAGTGCGCGGGTTACCCGAACACAGTCTCGCGTTGCCTTATGTCTCCGTCATCGCATACGCGAGGTCGTACAGCATGACGTCCACAATCGCGATGAACACCTGAAGAAAAAGCGCCGCTGAAAACGTGAGGCCTCCTGCGAGCGCGATGGCTGCGCTCGCCTGAGCCGGAGGCACCGACAGCACTGACAGTAGCCCCAGCGTGGCGAGTATTGTGCAAGCCGGAAGCAGCAGCAGCGCCGAGAACTGCGCAACTGCCATTGTTGCAAAGGCGCGAGTTGGCATCAGACGCGCCATCGCGTCGAGTCGCTCGGCGCTGCTCGGCACACCCTGATGGCGGAACAGGTCGACAAAAGCGAGCATGTTTTTGATGCCGCTGCCTTTGGTCGCGCGAGTGGTTGCAATGTAGTTGCGAACAGCAGTGTTGACCCACGCCGCGTACAACGCCCCCTTGCCGCGCCAGCTGCGCTCTTCGTTGTGTTTGCCATGCTCGTTGCCGACCACTGCGCGCGCCACACTTTGCCAGCGGATTGAGACGAACGGCCGTTCGCGCAAATCGCTGAAGACACTCGCAATGCTGGCCATGGCGAGCGGCGTCGCCACCAGCAAAGCGGAATACAGCAACACCACCCAAAGCAATGGTTGCACGAATCCCGGAAGTAGCGAGCCGAGCAGCACGCCAGGAATCGTCGCGACCAGTCCGGGAAGAGCAAACAAGACGCCGAATATCGAAAGCTCCGGCATGCGTTCAGCGAACACAACAACTGCCCGTCGCATGCTGTCCCCGAATTCCGACGAATGCGCGCGCAAGGCGGCTGCGAATGCCGGCGCGGATGCGAAGCGGTCCGTTGGCTCTTTGGCGAGCACGCGACGCACTACGGCTTCTGCCTCAACCGAAACTCCGGCTTCGGGTGGCAATGGTGGCACGTCGGCAACAAAGTGTTGTCGCAGCAACGCAGTTGTGTCCCCACGGAAAGGCAGCGCACCCGCGAGCATCTGGTAGACCACGATACCAAGGCTGTACAGATCGCTGCGCCGGTCTACCTCGTCGCCGGTGCACTGTTCGGGTGACATGTACGCTGGCGTGCCAATTGATTCGCCCAGCTGTGTGGCCGTGCTCGAACCGTTGCTATTTGCTACGACAATCGGTGCAGCGCCCACCGACGCCTCCCCGTCACGATGCGCAAAGGTGTCGTCGCGCAGCTTGGCAATGCCAAAATCGAGCAGCGTCACATGGAACCCGCCTCGCGCATCGGGGGTGAGCCAGATGTTGGCGGGCTTGAGATCACGATGTACCACGCCGCGCGCGTGTGCCGCTCCCAGTGCGATGCACACCTGCTCAACAATGTCGACCACTTGCGGGAGCGGAAGGCGCCGCTGCGTGTCAAGCACCGCTTCGAGCGTTTCCCCGAACAGTTGCTCCATTACCAGATACGCGACCTCGTGGCCGGCGACGTGATCCACACCGAAGTCGGTGACGTTTACGACGTGGCGATTCCTGATGCCGCCGGCAGCGCGCGCCTCACGAACAAAACGTTCGGACGCGGTAGCATCGGCCATGAGTTCAGGGCGAACCACTTTCAGCGCCACGGTGCGTCCAATACCGATATGCTCGGCCAGATACACCGCCCCCATACCGCCTTCGCCCAGTTGCTGTCCCACACGATACTTGTCGTGCAGAACCGACCCGGTCAGCCATTTCATACTGTCATCGGATTGCAAGTCCACATTCGACTGAAGTGCAGTATTGTCACAACGGTCACTCCATCTGCTCCCGCACCCACGTCACCCACGCATCGTCACTGCCGGTGATCTGCTCATTCAGCGGAGCCAGCGCTGCCCAATACGGATTCAGGACATCATTTTTGGTTTTCAGCAACAGCAGGTATTCCGCGCCGAGCTTGTATGACGTTGCAACGCAATTTCCCATCCGACCACCCTGGCGAACCATTCGATACGGGACAGTGCCGTTGTTGAAGTCATCTCGTCGTGTAGTCTCGCCGGGTACAGAGATTCGTGTTCGCGCGCTGTCCCCCTTGAGGACTTCCAGCACCACGAACTGAATACTCGTCTCCAATCTTGCAGCGACGATCGACAGTGGCAGTGGGGGCCCGAGTGCGGTTGCCCTGGCACGCACGATCAGTTCCGCTTCGTCAACAAACGCGCGGATGTTCGGCAACGGCCAGAAGTAGCCTTCCGGATTGTCTCGCAGCGGTCCGACTGTGCAACGGTTCGGTGATGCATCGGGCGCGCTGAACGCTCCGGCCGCGCCGGTCGCGACGGACGCGCCGAACACATCGAACGCACCGAACGCGAGCGTTGCTGCGAGAGACACGATGATCATGCGGGTACCCTTTGCGGAGGTGTGTAGGGCTCGAAGTGCACACGTTGCATTCCGTCCGGGCCCAGCGAACCGATCCGGGCACATCGGGGTTGGTACAATATGCCTCATCGTACCATGTCCCCGTACCTTGCCGCGACAACTGTTGCGCTCGCACTCACACTCGGCGGCTGTTCCTCGCTGGCACTCGGCGCTGCCAATCTCATTGAGAACGGTAACGCGCGAGCCTCAACGATCGTGTACGGCGATGGGGCGCGTGAACAATATGACGTTTACCGCCCGGTTGGCGACGACGGAGAGCTGCTCAGCGGTCCGTTGCCGGTGGTGATCTTTGTACACGGTGGCAGTTGGGAAACCGGTGACAAGGATTCGTACCGGTGGGTGGGGCAGGGGATCGCGGACGAGGGATTTATTGCGGTGCTGCCCAACTACGGGCTCATGCCGGAACGTCGCTTTCCCGGGTTTGTAAGTGATGCTGCGGATGCTGTTGCGCATGCACGCACACGGCTTGCAGAGTGGGGAGGCGATTCGACCCGCGTAGTTCTGATGGGACATAGTGCGGGTGCGCACATTGCCGCGCTCATTGCGTATGATGCGCGCTACCTGGCCGAGCACGATCTCACGCCGCGCATTTTTTCAGGCTTCGTGGGGTTGTCTGGTCCCTATGATTTTGTCTTCGATACAGAGCTGCTGCAGCGCACCTTCGCGGGGACGCCGGAAGAGGAGCGCAATGCATTGCCGGTGAACTTCGTGACGCCACAGTCACCGCGCACGCTGCTCGTGATGGGACGCGATGACAGCACGGTAAAGCCGCGCAACACACACCTGCTCGCGGCACGGCTTGATGAGGTGGGCGTGCCTTTCGACACGCTATGGGTTGACGGGACACACAGTGTCTCAGTGGGCGCGTTCGCGCGTCACAAGCGTGGAGACAGCGAGATTGTGCAGCGCATACGGGAGTTCGTGTTGACGCCCTAGCCCCGTGTGAGCGAGCAGCTCATCGTTTGTTAGCCCGCGTCATTTCTTTGCAGTCGACCGCGTTTTCGCTCGCAGGTTGCTGCCCGCCAGTTCGTCCATCATTTCGGCAAAGCGCGTCCAACCGATCCGCTTGGCGTCCTGTTCGTGACGACCTTTCCAATACAGCGCACCTCGGCCGATCTCGATCTCGCCGAGCTTGCCTTCCTTCCCTTGAATCTCAAGCGTGAGTGCAGTACCAGCCCTCGACAGTTCGGTAACGCTCAGCTGCGCTTTGACGGAATGGACGCGACGGGATTTCGATTTCTTCTCCGACGCCGAATTCGATGCCTTCTTCGATGTCTTATTCGATGCCTTCTTTTTGGGCATGCGTGCAGCTCCATGTAGTGATCGGTAAAACGGCCGACAGCAGCCGTGCCAACCTCACCCGGTTGCATCAAGAATCAGCCGCACCGTTTCTTCGGGCTGATCCCACATCGGGAAATGACCGCACTGCTCAAACCAGTGCAACCTTGCCGATGGAAATGCCTCCACCGCGCGAGGCGCCTGTCGCGGCAAGCACAGCCGGTCCTGACGGCCCCATCCGATCACTACAGGGTTGGAGCGCTCCGACGCTGGGCCTTCCTGCGGTGGCGATTTCGCCAGATCGCGCACGAGCGCATCGAAAGTTTTTGTCGCCGCAAAGCTCTTCAACTCATTCGCAATCACTTTGCCGTTCAGCTTTGACGGATGGGCCGACAGTTGTGCGAGCAGCAAACTTCGGGTGAGTGACAACCGGGAGAGCAGTGGCAGTGCCGGCCGGAGCGCACGTACGAGCTTGATCGACGCGCTGAGGGTGACGCGAAAGTATGTACGCTCCCAGCCTCGCCAGAAGCCGCCGGGGTCGAGGGCAATCGTGGTGCCGACTTTTCCTCGGCGTGCCATCTCCAGTACGATCCGCGCACCAAGCGAGCTGCCTACGATGTCGACACCGTTGAGGCCCTGATCGACGATGAATGCATCCACGCTGTCAGCAAGCCCATTGAGCGTTCCGCTGCCCGCAGTCGCTGGCGTGTCGCCGTGGCCGGGCAGATCAATGGCCAGAACTTCGCGGCTCGTCGACAGCGCGGGAAGAATAGTGTCCCACGAACGCCGCGAACCGCCCAGTCCATGCACAAGAAGAAGTCGAGGGCCAGACCCCCGTCGCACGCAGTTCAGCATTCCCTGGACGTTACTGCATACGCGTGCGGACGGCATCAGCCGAAAGAGATACTGAAGATTGGTTACCTGTGCGAGTTGTTTGTCGAATGCTGCGGTGGTAAACATCCGCGCAATGCATAGCCCCCGCAGAACTGCCGCGCGCTCCGCCAAACAACGCACTACAACGTCCGCGCACTGTCCGCTTTACACCGTGGGCGTGATGCGCATGTCGGTAGACGACGCGCGTGATCAAAGCTTTGCACGTCTCGTTGATCAGGCCGTCACCGAGCTGAAGCAGTCGCTGAGGGAGCTCTCGCTAAGCGTGAAGCTGTTGTCTTTCGATGGACCGCATCTCCCACTGGCAGCCGGTTCATACGCGCCGCTCAACTTCTTGCACCTCGGCATTACGGAAAAACTTGAGCGGGACGTGCCCGTGATGCGGGCCAATCCGTTCCGCCTTCTCACACGACTGCCCACGCTGCTGACAACCGGCCTGTCGGTCATCATCGTGCTCTTTTTCAGCCCGGAAGGGTGGGACGTTGCGTCGACCATTGGAACGCCGCAACTCACCGCCTTCGCGCTGTTCCTCGCCATGCTGGCCGGCTCGTTGGGTGGCCGCGCTGACTCACGCGATCTGGTGCGGCATGTGCTGTTTCTTGACGAGGAGACATAGGGGCATAAACGGTACACCGCAGCCTGGCCGCTCGCGCGCCGCGCTGACAGGGCATATACTCGACGCATCGTAATCCTACTCTCTGCCCGGGAGAACCGTATGCGCCGCCTGCTCGCACTTGTGATACCGACTCTGCTGTGCGTTGTTGTCGCGCCCACGCGTGTGACAGCACAAGCTCGCACACTCTCTGCCGCCGACATCTTTCAGATGGAGTACGCGGCCGATCCCGCCATTTCGCCAGATGGTGAATGGGTGGCGTACGTGCGTCGCTGGAGTGATGCGCTGACGGATCGCCGCTACAGCAATATCTGGGTGGTGAAAAGCGACGGCACCGGGCACCGCGCCATCACGTCGGGCAAATACAGTGAGAGCTCGCCGGTGTGGTCGCCAGACGGTAAGCGTCTCGCGTTTGTATCCGACCGCGGAGATCGTGCGCAGCTTTGGGTGCGCTGGATGGACACGGGTGATGCACTCGCAATCACCAACGGCAGCGAAGCACCCAGTGCGCCCGCCTGGTCGCCCGATGGAAAGCAGCTGGCGTTTTTCAAGCTTGTGCCCAAGCCGGCGCTGGTGATCGGTACGCCACTCACTCCACCTGCGGGCGCGACGTGGTCAGCGGCTCCCAAGTACACCGATCGTCTGGTGTTCCGGCAGGATCAAATCGGTGAACTGCCAACCGGCTTTGTGCACGCGTTTGTAGTGCCTTCGGACGGCGGTACAGCGCGACAGATTACGAGCGGGGAGTTTCATCACGGTGGCCAGGTATATGGCGGTGGCACGCTCGCGTGGACACCCGATGGCGCGGAGCTGGTGATGCCCGCCCGTCGCGGTGACAATCCGGAATGGAATGCGCGCGAAACCGATCTGTACGCGTTTGATGTGAACAAGGGAACCGTTCGACAACTCACCGACCGCTTCGGTCCGGATATGAGTCCCGCGGTCTCACCCGACGGACGTCTCATTGCGTACGTGGGTTACGATGATCGCAAGCAGGGCTATCAGAACACGCTGTTGTACGTGATGAATCGCGATGGTACGGGCGCGCGTGCGATTTCGGAGAAGATGGATCGCAGCGTGTCAGGTCCGGTGTGGAGCAGCGATGGACGCACTGTGTACGTGGCGTTTGACGACGAGGGCAATACGAAGGTGGCGCGCGTGTCGTTGGACGGAACATGGTACGTGGTCGCGACGGACCTCGGCGTGGGCAACACGGCGTATAGCGGTGGAAGTTTCTCTGTATCTCGCGATGGCAGCATCGTGTGCACGGTGAGTACACCAAAAATCCCGTCAGAACTTATGCTGTCACGTGCATCATCAAACGCACGCAATGCATCACCACCACCGCCAATCACGCTGACATCCATCAACGCCGATGTACTCGCCGGTAAAGCACTCGGCGAAGTTGAAGAGATCTGGTACGAGTCATCAAAGGACAAGCGCAGGATTCACGGCTGGATCATCAAGCCGCCCAACTTCGATCCGTCGCGCAAGTATCCGCTCATTCTTGAGATTCACGGCGGACCGTTCGCCAACTACGGCGATCGCTTTGACGAAGAAAAACAGATCATGGCATCGGCCGGTTTTGTGGTGCTGTACACCAATCCGCGCGGCAGTACGAGTTACGGCGAAGAGTTTGGCAATCTCATTCACCACACATATCCGGGCGACGACTTTTACGATCTCAACTCCGGTGTTGATGCGGTCATTGCGAAGGGCTACATCGACGAGCGAAATCTTTTTGTTACCGGTGGCAGCGGCGGCGGGGTACTCACAGCGTGGATGATCGGGCAAACCGATCGCTTCCGCGCAGCGCTCGCGTTTTATCCCGTGATCAACTGGGAGAGTTTTGCGCTCACTGCTGACATGGCGCCGAGTGCCGTGAACAACTGGTTTCCGGGATTTCCGTGGGATCATCCGGAGAACTACGACAAGCGTTCATTGCTTTCCGTTGTAAAGAACGTGAAGACACCCACGCTCATCATGACCGGCGAGGAAGATTTCCGCACGCCCATGTCGGAGTCGGAGCAGTACTACAAGGCGCTCAAGATGCGCGGCGTGGAGTCGGTGCTCGTGCGCGTGCCTGATGAGCCGCATGGTATTCGCCGCCGTCCCAGTCACGCGGCGGCCAAGCTCACTACACTGGTGGGATGGTTTGAGAAGTATCGGGCGGTGGTGCAGTAGCGCAGGGGGTTCGCCGGCGGCAGGCGGTCCGCGGTCTGCGGTCGGCACGCATCGCGCTCACGAATACGGTCAGTTGGGCTCAGGAAAACCCCGCGTCGAGTTTGTCACCGAGCGTTGACAAAGAGGTGGCAGGCTGGCAGACTCATCGTGCGCACCGGGTTCACGCCGGTGCCATCGCGCCATGCCCCGACCACGCCAGAGGAGACCGTTGATGACCACCGATGAACTGATCGCCAAGCAGGAAATCGCCGAGTTGCACTACCGCTACGCGCGCGGAATTGACATGCAGGACTGGGCCACGTTCCGATCTGTGTTTCATGACACGGTGGTGGGCGACTTTTCCCGATGGGGTATGGGCGACCGTGCGGAGATGCCGGGTGACGCCTTCACGGGACTTGTGCAGTATCTGTTCTCCACCAAAGGGCTGGTCACGCAGCACTACATGACCAACTTCCTGATCGATGTGCACGGCGATTCGGCGCGCGGCGATACCTACGTGTTCGCGCGCCACAAGATCGGGGATGACGTCATGAGCCTCAACGCGCTCTACACGTGTGACTACGTGAAAGGCGCACACGGATGGCGCATCGCATCCATCACCATGACGCCGCGCTGGGATGAGGGCGCCGATGTCATTCGGTTTTTTCAGCTACCCGACCCGGCGCCTACGGGCCGACACTATCTCGTAGTTACCGCAACGCCGGTGCTCGCCCACCACGATTCCCTCGAGCGCTACGTGGGCAGCATTATTCCAATGCTGATGCAGGCTGGCGGCACACCTCCCATGATCATCAAGCAGGACGAAGTAGTGGTCGGTCAGAGCGGCACCTTCATGTCCATGATCGTTACCTTTCCCACTCCCGAGGCAGCACAAGCCGCGCGGGCTATTTTCGACACCGACGGCTATGCGGCTCTCGTGCCGGACCGGGACCGGGCGTTCAGCACCATGAACATCGCGTTCTTCTCCGACATGCCGCAGAGCTGACCGACCTCAGGAGACTGACGGAGCCCATGGGACGACCTCGGGAACATGACCAGCGAGTCGTTCGCAACCGCGTCATGCGCTGCTTCTGGGAGCTGGGCTTCGACAGTGCTTCCATCGCCGAACTGGAGACCGCCGCCGGCATCGACCGGCGGCAACTCTCGCGCGACTATGGCAGCAAGCGTGAGCTGTTCCTGCAGTCGCTCGACGATTTTATCGTGTTCGCCGGTCAGCTTTATCTCGCCAGGCTTGAACACGAGGGTGCTGACCTCGCGGACATTTCGCATACGCTGCACGAGCTCGCGCAGTCAGGTCGGCAGTCGCTCGGCCATCTGGGCTGCCTGATCTGCAACACGAGCCTTGAGCCCATTGCGGCGCAGGACGACGAGGTGCGTGCCAAGGTTCACGCATTCTTTCAGCGCATAGAGCGCGCCTATGGAAACGCGCTTCGAGGCGCGTCACAAGCACAACGCGTGTCCATTCCTCGTGAGCAGATCGCTGCCGCAGCGCGGCAACTGCTCGGTGCCCATGTCGCGCTGCTCAGTCTTGCACGCAGCCGCATGCCCGAGTCAGTGCTTTCGGACATTGCCGACCGTACGCTCGCGTCGCTCTGAACAGTGACGACGAGCCCGTCAGCTTCGTACCGCCGAAGCCGACGCGCTCCGGCGCAGTGCCTCGAGGCTCAACGCGGTCCCGACCGTGGCGACTGCAACACGCACCCAATGCATCGTCAGCCACATGGACAGCGTGCTGCTCGCCTCAGTCGGACTCATGGCTTGTGAAGCGAGTGCGAAGTTGGTCGGCAGGTGATATGCGGCCGTGATCAAACAGGCGACTACGACGCAGGCCAACGCACCGATCCAGTAGCGTTGTGTGTGTCTGTCCGTGCGCGCGAACCACACCGACGCGCCCAGCCCGATGAGCGAGAACGGTAACACGCTCATCACGGTTGGAATGAGGAAGCGGAAAAAATTCTCTGAAAACCACGCTATGAACACGGTTGGCTCAAGGCTCTGCCAGTAGCCGCCGAATCCGAGGCCGATAGTAAGCATGTTGCCCACGAAGGCGGCCGTGCCGGCAACACCGAGGAAAGCAAAAAATGTTCTGGAGGTCATCGTTTCAGGCGCTGAGGTGATCGTGAGCAGTTCACGTTGCCAGTGCTGGCACATCAGCGCCAATCGTTCGTCCGCGAAGATGCAAAACGAGACGATACGCGATGTAAACGTGGCTCAGAACAATGACTGGCGCGAACAGCCCGACCGTCAGCCACATCGCGCCCATCGAGGCATCGAACACTCCCGCACCCATGGCCGTGGGAAAGACCATGAACAGGTCGGCAATGCCCACCACGCTGAAGAGCGCCACGAGTGACGTGGCGAAACGTGACCGCACTGTGAGCGCCAAAGAGGCCACCAGGGCACAGATCGACGCGGCAAAGTCGCCGTACGCAATAAGCTCGAGCGGTCCTTGCGGGAGCGACGCGTCGAGCTGCCCGGTCACCAGAAAGGTGAGCCCGAGAAACCTGAAAATGTTCACGATCAAGAGCGGAAGCACCGCTTGATGAAACGGCAGCCGCTGGAGCCGCGGGCGTAGGTACGTCCAGTAGATCAGGAAGTACGCGGTCAGCCCCATGAGTGCCTGGATGTTCAGGATGATGAAGTTGCTCATGCCGTCGTTCCGCGTGGGGATTTGTTGAGCATGCCAAAGATGAAGGCCGGTGCGAGGCGGCTCATCCACTTGATCTGCGTTGACTGGCCGGGTGCGATTTCGTCCTGGCCCTTCCGCACGCCGCGCAAAAATGCCGCGGCGAGATCCCTCGGCGACATCCGCGCGAACGACGGGTCGAGGCCTTGTGCCAGTTCCGTGTCCACGACGGGCGGCAAGAGTTCCACCACACGAACCGACGTGCCCGCGAGCTGCGCCCGCAAACTCAGCGTGTAGGAATGCAGAAACGCCTTGCTGGCGCTGTAGACCGGTGCCGCGGCATACGGGACGTATGCAAGTCCCGAACTCACATTGACGATCATTGAAGTGCGGCCGAGCATGCCTGGGAGAAAATGATGCACGACGCGGACCGGGGCGGCGACATCGATCTCGATTTCGTCCAGCTGCATTTCGAGTGGGAACTGAGTCGTCACATCGAATGCGTGCATGATGCCGGCGTTGTTCACGAGCACGTCTGTCCCGCCACCGCCGTCCATGTGCGCGCAGAGGGCAGCAACATCGTCGCTCTGTGTGACGTCACAGGTGAAGCCCGAAAGTCGTGGGTGCGAGGTGGCGGCTTCCTTTAACCGACTCTTCGAACGTCCCGCGATCACCACCTGTCCGCCCGCTTCGGCGAAGGCGAGGGCCAGAGCGAGACCAATACCGGAGCCACCGCCGGTGACGACGATGCGTTTGTCCTTCAGGTTCATGCGGAGGGAGCGACAGGTGTGACGCCAGGGTAGGCACTATTACTTGCAATGCGCAAGCAATATGTATATGTCACTGCATATTCGCAAGTGAAGAAATGGGCCGGCAGAGGTCGCTTCCTCGATCGGGATTACGACAGTGCAGGAGGGACATCGGACGGGGCGGCGAAAAGTATCTTGCGTAATGCAAGTAAACATATAGCTTGCAACATGCAAGCGAAAGCCGCTCGGCAGTCCGGTGAACCGGCGGCCGTAGAGGACATATCGACCATCACGTGGGGCGCGCGTTTGCGCTCGACTCTACCAATGCGGGGCGACCTGTGAGCGACACGACCAGATATCCCGAGCATCGCACGGCGCTGCTCTTCATCGACCCTTACAACGACTTCCTCGCAGACGAGGGCAAGATGTGGCCTGCCGTCAGCGAGGTGGCCCGGTCAGTGGATCTGCACGCCAACCTTGTCAGGGTTCGCGCGGCTGTGCGCAACAGAGGAATCCCGATCTTCATTCTGCCCCACCATCGGCACATGTCCACGGACTTCGAAGGATGGGCGCACCCGACGCCGTTTCAGCTTGGCGCGCACGCCGCCCAGCTGTTCGACAGCAACGGCTGGGGCGGTGAGTGGTACCCGGGCTTCGGCCCCGAGCCCGGCGACGTCGTCGTCAAGGAACATTGGGGCGGGTCGAGCTTCGCCAACACTGACCTCGATGTACAGCTGCGCCAGCACGGCATCACCCACGTGATCCTCATCGGCTTGATCGCGAACACGTGCATCGAAACGACTGGGCGCTACGCGTCCGAACTCGGCTACCACGTAACGCTCGTACGTGATGCAACGGCCGCGTTTTCAGCAGAGGCGATGCACGCCGCCCATGAGATCAACGGCCCGACCTACGCGCATGCCATCGTCACCACGGCAGCGCTTGTGCAGCAACTCGACGCAACATCCGGAGCCCGAAAATGAAGCTCGTTAGCATGACCCTCGCTGGTTCGTTGCTCGTCGCCTGTGCCGGACGGGCCGATGCGCAGGCCCCTGCTGCGCCGCCAGAGATCAAGCTCTCGGGACTTGTCGTGTCCACGGGGCTGGAGAACCATACGCTCAACGGAAGGAACGCCAGCGGCCTGATCAACAAGCTGAGGTACTTCTATGCCTTTGATACGTATCCGCTCATCCTGACGGGGCTGGATCTCAAGTACGGACGTGCCGACGTCGCTGCAGGTTCTTCGACGCTCGACCTTGAAACATCCGGGGTCGGTGTCCTGCTGGGATCTGCAATCCCGTTGGGGCTGCTCGGCATTCAGATCGAAGGAGCGCCGCGTGGTTTGGGTCCGCTGGTCTACGTGGTCTACAACTTTGAGCAGCTGACATTTGACAATCCACAGAAGGACAAAGCCTACGGCAACAGTATCGAGTATGGGATTCAGGCTGGCTACCCGGTCTCCAACTGGCTCGTGGTTGGCGCCAGAGCCGAGTACTCCGACTATCGGTACGGCGACAAAGTCATCTCCCAACTTGGCAACGCCACCGGTCGGCTCGACAGAAGCGGATGGGCGTACAGTGTGGTCGTTGGTTTTCCGGTCTTCTAATGCTCGCAGGACACTACGCCTCCGCCCTCGTCGCGCAGCGGCGCGCCCCGACCAGCCGGTTCCCCGCGCACCTGCTCGCCTGGTACCTCGCGGTCTCGCAGCTGCCGGACCTGCTGTGGCTGACCTTCCATACCATTGGCCTCGAACCAACACGGCCTACTGATCTACTCGATGTAACCCTCCAGAAGCTGAGCGTCGAGATGATGTTCAGTCACGACCTCGTACCCATAGCGGGCTGGGCGGTGCTTTTCGGCATCACGGGGGCTGTGCTGTTCAAGAATCGGCGCGTCGGGCTCGCGACGGTTGCGTTGGTGTGGCTGCATGCGTTGACCGACTACGCGGGCGGCTACCCCCACAACGTGCTCGGCCCTGACACGCCGCTGGTCGGAACCGGGCTCTATCTTACGCAACCCTTCCTCGGCATCGCCCTGGAAGCGGTCTACGTCGTCTTCTTCGTCGGGTGGTTCCTGCGTGACGAGCGTCGCCGCGGCGCTGTGCGCTCGCCCGGTAACCGCCGGGCGATCATCGGGCTCTTTGTGTTCAACATCGTCTTCCTCGCTTCCATCGCGGTCACATCAATGCGGGAATGGTTCGGACTGCCCCAGTTCGCGCTGCCCTTCCAAACCACGATTCCATCGCTCTTCGTGACCTACGCACTGATGGGTGTGTTTCTCTGGGTTGTGGTGCGACGTGGCCCAACTCCGGAAGCCGGAACTGACGCGACCAGCGCCACTGACTCTGCTGGCGCTGTCGGGGCTTCCGGGCGGTGAGACGCCCGCGAATGCCTTGCTTACACCGCAATCGCAAGTAACATGTTGACATGTCCATACCGCCAAGCACCGAGCTGCGTTCGTCGTGCCCCATCGCGGCATCGCTCGACGTGCTCGGCGATCGATGGACTCTCGTAGTGCTGCGTGATCTGCTGATTGGCGGGAAGACCCACTTTGCGGATTTCGCCGTCGATGAGGCGATCGCAACAAACACCCTGACCGAACGCCTTCAGCGCCTGCGCGAAGCAGGGATAATCGCGCGCGTGAGTGATCCCGAGGATGGCCGCCGATGGATTTACGTTCCGCGGCGCCCGGCGATCGAACTGATCCCGGTTCTGGTTGACCTGATGATCTGGGGTATCGCGCACACGGCGGTAAACGTTCCACCGGCGGTGGCAAAAACTGTCATGAACCGTGAAGCGCTCATTGCCCGATTGACAACCGGCGCGAGCGCCCGGCTCGTCGACTGAATCGAGTGGGATAAAAAGAGCTCCGCCCGTGCTGATCTTCATTCGGACCTTTCTTGTGCTCTACGGCGCCATCGCATTGGCTACCGGCGTCCATGCCGCCACGAGGGCATACGACCCGGCAATGGTTCCCATGGCCGACAACTCCCAGCGATTCGTTGCCGCCATTTGGGCGTGCATGTCGTTGGGCTTCCTCTACACGGCCTGGAACCCGTCGTCTACTGAACTCTTCCGGTTTCTGTTGATCGCGCTCTTCATCGGCGGCGTCGTGCGGGCAGCGGCACTCGTGCACTATCCACCCAGTCCCGCGATAATGGCGGTTCTCCTTCTGGAGCTGATCCCGACGCCGATCCTGTGGTGGATGCATGCCCGGCTGCTGTCGGGCGGAGCGCTCTGAGCTGAAGCTTCAGTGCGGCGCATCATCTCCCTAGTCCACCCCGCGCCGCACGCCCGGCAGTTCCGGAAACCCCAACGCGCGAAACACCGGCCTGAACCTCGGATTGTTTCGCCCTTGCGGACCGACAAGCGCATACGCCGCCCAGGCCCCGAACGGGTTTTCCTGGTCGCTTGATGCGACACGCTCGAGCAGATTGAGCACCGCGTCGTCATCGCGCTGCCAGCGCGCGAGTTGCAGGGAGAGAATGGGCGGTCCTGAGAGGATCAGCGCGTCAGTCGCCTGCTCACGGGTTGTCGGATCCTGCCAGCGCAACACCAGCGCGCGGTACGCGTCGCGGTTGGGCACTGAGCCATCGTCAACCGTGCGCAGCATGGCGGCTGCCGCCGCATCAAGACGCCCGAGCGCCAGCTCGTGCCCAACCAGACCGTACCAACCGTACCACGCCTCGGGAGACTGCGTGAGCCCTTGTGCGTACAACGGCGTCGCGTCGGCGAAGCGATCTACTGCGTCGTAGGCAATGGCCAGTGACAGGGTAATCACATGCGCCAGGGGATCGATCTTGTGTGCGAGCTCCATCTCACGCACGCCATCATCAAAGCGGCCCAGGCTCATGAGCGTGTATGCGTACCACTGGTGTCCCGTCGCGTATTCCGGACTCAGCGTGATCGCGCGTTCATAGGCGGATAACGCTTCGTCGTAGCGTTGTTGTCCCTCCACAGCCTGTCCGAGCGAGGCGTAGGCTTCCCCGAGCGATGGTGCGAGGGCAATGGCACGGTTCGCGGCTGCCTCAGCGAGGGGCAGGATGGAATCGCTGGTCACACCGGGCACGCTGTATTCGTTTGGCGTGGAGAGCGAATACGCATCGGCCAGCCCGGACCACGCGCGCGCAAACATCGAATCGGCCGCAATCGCTTTCTTGAACGCAGCGGTGGCCTCGACCATACCGTTGGTGGTGCGCAGGTTCCAGTAGTAGCGCCCCAGCAGGTACGCGTCGTACGCTTCCGCGTTGCTTGTGCCACCGACATCTTGAGTGGCGTTGGAGTTGGAAGCGAAACGGAGTTGCAGAGCGGTGGTCACGGCTTGTGCGACTTCGTCTTGCACGGCGAAAATGTCGTTCGCCGGTCGATCAAAGATCTCCGACCACAAGATGGAATCATTGGCAATGCGAATGGCGCGCGCCGATACACGCAGCCGGTCGCCCGAGCGCTGAATGCTGCCCGTGAGCACCGCCGTTACGCCGAGTTGTTGTGCAACGGCTTGCAGGTCGTCTTCGCGGTTGCGCATTGCAAAGGACGATGTGCGCGCCGACACGGTAAGTCCGGGCACTTTGGACAAGGCATTGATGAGTGTTTCGGCCACACCGTCACCGAGATATGAACTTTGCCCGTCGGCGCTGAGGTCTGCGAAAGGCAGTACAGCAACGGACTGCGCGGTAACGGAGGCTTCGGCGCCGCTATCCCGCGTCACCACGTAGCCAATCGCGAGTGTGGTAATCAGCGCCGCGCCAAGCGTCGCCCATCGCATTGTGCTTCTTGATGCGGCGGGCTTTGTGCCAACGTCTGTTGAAGACACGCGTTCGTGAGACGTTGTAGCCGCACCAGCCGCATCGAGTGCCGCCAGAAGTTCGTGAGCAGACTTCGGTCGCCCGTTTGGCTCTTTCGCCAGACAGCGCATCACGAGGTTGGCGAACGGCTCGGACAACTCGCCGTTGATCTCGCGGAGAGCACGCGGCGTTTCCGACATGTGCGCTGCAATGAGCGCGTGCGGTGTAGTGCGTTCGGCGAACGGGTGCCGGCCACCAAGCAGCTCGTAGGCCATCACTCCCCACGCGTACAGATCGGCGCGGTGATCGGTGTCCGGATCGCCCACGGCCTGTTCGGGCGCCATGTAGGCGGGCGTGCCAATCGCACTGCCTACCGAGGTGAGTGTATTGCCCGTCGCCGGTGATGCCGATGCGGAGAGCGCCTTGGCGATACCAAAGTCGGTCACGACCGCTGTACCGCTGGAAAGCAGGACGTTTTCCGGCTTGATGTCGCGATGCACGATGCCGCGCTCATGTGCGTAGGCGAGCGCCAGCGCCACATTCCGCAGCATTCCCAGCGCTTCATGCGGTGCTATCCTGCCGGTTTGCATGCGCGTGCGCAGCGTATCACCGCGCACGAACGGCATGGTGTAATACGGCAAGCCGTCGGTGGTGAGACCGGCTGAAAGCACGGGCACAATGTGCGGTTCCTGCAGCGCTGCAGCGAGCTTGATCTCGCGAGCAAACCGCTCCGCACTGAGCGCCGCCGCGAGCTCTGGTGCCAGCACCTTCACCACTACGTCACGGCCAAGCGCCGTTTCGTGCGCTACAAACACGCGCGACATCCCGCCGCCGCCAAGTTCACGCTCAAGCGTGTACGCGTCGCCGAGCGTTGCCTGGAGGTTGTTGCGGAGGGGGTCCATCATGCCGACAAAGAAGGACGCGGTGGGCTGTTGCGCAAGTGCACGGAGCAGCGGGTCCGTGTGCTCTTCGCGCTACCTCCGCAGCGCAAACGCCACAATCTCCGCCGGCTCACCGGCACCCGTTGTCGAAAAGACTACGTACTGCTTCCCGTTGTGCAGGTACGTCATCGGCAACCCCGACTGCGTGCCGCTCGGCACATCAAGTCGCGCGATGCGCTCACCGGTCTTTTTGTTCAGCACCCAGAAGTTGCCGCTGCCGTTGGTACCCTCACCTGCAAACAACAGCGTGCGCGTGACCAGCAACCCCGCGCGCGATGCCCTGCCGGTATTGGGGATGTTTTCGGCAGGCAGCTTCAGTCGCTCTGCGACGTAGGGAGGCGTGTCCCCATTCGGCACCATCCACGCGTGGTCGCCGGTGGTGAGATCAATCGCAGTAATGCGTCCCCAGGGTGGCTTCACAATGGGCACGCCGGGCGCAATCTGACCGCGACCGCCACCGGCGATGTAGTTCATGTCGGACGACCTTCCACCGGGAACAAGTGAAAGAAACGACGGCGCAGTCACCGATGGCACGTACAGGTATCCGGTCTCCGGGTCGAGCGCACCACCCTCCCAGTTGGCACCACCTAATGCGGAGGGCAGCGTGATGGTGCCGCGTGTGCTGTCTGATGCGTTTTGCAGTGACGGCGGCGAATAGAGCGGACCCCAGCGATACTGGCTCGCGATCTCTTTCGCACGCGTAAAAATCTCCGGGGTGAAATCAAGCAGGTCATCTTCGCTGAAGCCCTGACGTTCGAACGGAGCAGGCTTGGTGGGGAACGGCTGCGTGGGGCTATACCACTCACCGGGTGCGTCGCCCTTGGGAACCGGGCGCTCTTCAATGGGCCAGATTGGTTCGCCCGTCACGCGGTCAAGTACAAAGACAAAGCCTTGCTTGGTCAGCTGTGCAACAATGCGCCGCGGGCGTCCGTCAATGTTCACGTCGGCGAGAATGGGAGCGTTAGTGTTGTCCCAGTCCCAGATGTCGTGATGGATGGTCTGGAAATGCCACACACGTTTGCCTGTGCGCGCGTCGAGCGTGAGAATGCTCGTGGAAAAAAGATTGTTGCCGGGTCGATGTCCGCCGTAGTAGTCGCCGGTGGCCGCTTCTGTGGGCAGGTACACATAACCGAGCTCTGCATCCCACGAGATCTGCGCCCACGCACCAGTGTTGCCCGTGTAGGACCACGAACTATCGAGCCACGTATCATTGCCGAACTCGCCGGGCTCGGGAATGGTGTGAAACGTCCACAGCAACTCACCGGTGCGCGCATCGTAGCCGCGAATGTCACCGGGAATGTTCACCTTTGACGGCGGTCGCAGCCCAATGTGCAAAGCGGCACCAACAACCAGCACATCGCCAATGACAGCCACCGGCGAACTCGCACCAATCGATCCGGCCGGTGCGACTCCTTCGCGCGTGCGCAGGTTCTTCTGCAAGTCCACCACGCCGCCGTCCCCAAAGCCAGTGATCGCGTGACCCGTCGCAGCGTTGAGCGCGACGAGCTGGTAGCCAGGCGTGACCACGTAAATACGGTTGTCGCCATTGTTGTCAGTCCAGTACGACACGCCGCGCCCGGAGTTCACGCGCGGAGCACCATCGAGACGTTTGCCCTCGTCAATGCGATACGTCCAGATGGTCTCGCCCGTCGCCGGGTCAATCGCTACGACGTTGCGCCGAGTGCCGGCGGTGGCGTAGAGCATGCCGTTCACGTAAATGGGCGTGGTCTGACTCGCGGCGAGCGGATTGGGTCCCTGATTGCGCGAGCTCCAGCGCCACGCGACCTCAAGCTGTGATGCATTGCTCGAATCGATCTGGTCAAGCGACGAGTACCGGGTGTGCCCCGCATCGCCGCCGTAGACACGCCACTCCGCGCCAGTGCCACGCTGTGCGCTTGCCAGCCCAGGGAACGACAGCGCGGCGAGCGTGAGGGCGGTCAGGCACAGGGCCGTGTTCGGTCGGATTGCGAAGAGTCGTGCCATCTATGTGCTCCACACGTTCAGAATGTGATTCGATCACGACTCCAAGCTGCCGTCATGCTGCATTGCCCGCTAGGGAGCGAAGGCGAATCGCTTGAGAATGATCTCTCCGACTGCTTGCCCGCCGCTGTCGCCATGCGATGACTTGAATGAAAGACTTCCGCTCAGCCGTGATTGGTGCAGATTCTGCGCAATGAGACAAAGCTGCCACCAGAGGTCGGTCGAGAGCTCAAGCGCTGTGCTCAGGTGGGTGAGCACGATCGCGCTCTTCACCGTAACGCTGATGCAGCCGGCAACGCTGACGGCGCAAGCGCATGAGCACGGTGTCGAGGTGTCAAAGCGCGATCCTCGCCTCGATCTCCTGCTCGGCGGACCGCATCTCATTCTCTACCATCGCGGTTATCTATCGCTGGGCGACGAACAAGTCGCGGGGCTGCTGCGACTGCAGCGTTCGGTGTGCGACGCTGAGGTTGTGTATGTGCAGCGGACGCAAGAAATGCGCGATCGACTGGGCGACCTGCTCAGCGACTCGGCGCCGCTATTGCCACGACCGTCGCAACAGTCACAACAATCGCAACAATCCCATCAGCCGCCCGATGCGATCACTCCGTCGCGTCTTCACGATGCAATGTCGGGGATTGCGATAGTAGAATCGGAATGGCTCACCGAGTTACTGCATGCTCGGCGCGACGCACTGGCGCTGCTTACCTCTTCGCAGCGCGCGCAGGTATCGGAGTTGCGCGAACACTGGACACGTGAGACGCTGCTCATGATTGAGCAGGCTACACGACCCGGTCAACGCGGACATCCTGGCACGCAGATACCAATCCGTGTGCCCGGCATGGTGGTGAACGCCACAACGCTGGTGCCGCACTGCGAAGCGCTGCACGGGCCATCGCGACACATTGTGATACCGCCGCCGCGCTAACTCTCGTGGCGTGACGTTGAGTAGGCTGACGTCGTGCCGTGAACCATGGCAGCACTTCTGGCCGCGCTTATTCGGTGACTGTCACCCGTACAAAACCGTTGCTCCAACAGCACTGCTGCCCCATCGCGCTATCGGTAATGCCGAAGTTGTCTACGCGCACGCGCAACATGTATTCGCCTGGTGCACTGAAACGAACCGACGTGGTCGCGTCGCCGCCTCCCGCTGGCGTTTTGCCCGCGCGTGGCTCGAAGGTCACGTCACCCGGTCCCTGATGTTTGACCCAAGTCATGTTCACCGGAATCGGCTTACGTTCGCCGCGGTCCTCCATCCAGACGCGTATGTCAAGCGCCGCACCGACCTTCACCGTAAGCGGTCCAGTGATAATCCCTTCACGTCCGTTCGATACCGGTCCGTCGGGTGCAAAGCGCACCACGGGCATCATCGATCCCGCTGCCTGCGGCGTGTACGACAGCTTGTAGTAATCGCTGGTCGCGCGGCCGGGAACGCTATACGTCACGCCGTTGTGTCGCAGCGTCCAGACAACATCGCCGCGATGTCCCGGCGGCACGCGCACTGCAAACGCGCCGCGTTCACGTTTGCCACCAAAACCGGAGTAGCTCACCACCGGAAAGTGTGTTGGTTGCATGCCGTTGAACTCCGACGGCTCAATGGCATTGTCCGGCCCGACCGGAATGTCCACCGCGCCGTTGCTGTTGCGGTTCATGAATCCGAACGACAGCGTGATGCTGCCGTCGGGATTTGCGTACCAGCCGTCAAAGTACGGTGCGATGCCCGCGCCGCCGGGAGTGCTTGGGCCGAGTGGATAACGCGCGCTACCGGGTTGCGCGGAGAGGGGAATGGCGGCAAGCACAACGCACAGCGATATGAGGCCGCGATGCCACGGTGCCTGTCCGAGTGCGCGATCCAGCAGCAGCGCGCCGAGCCTCACTTCTTCGCCCGCTGCGCCAGCAGCCGCTGATACGCTGCCTCATCAAGCTGCGTGACCGCAATCCACGCGTGGCTCATTTCGTCTGTCGTGCGATCGCCCACCCCCACCCACTGATCAGGATCGGGGTTGTAGAAGTTCTTCTCGGTGTTGTCGTACCACGCGGTATTGATGATCACTGAACCTGCCGGCAAGAGCGGCGCGGCGTTCTCTGCATATACATGGCTATGGTGCCATCCGGGATTCCAGTTCGACACCATGCTCAACGTCTCGCGACGGCCGTTGGGCAGCAGTACTTCAAGCCGCTTGGCCACCAGGCGCAGATGTCCGTGCGGCTGCCACGAGTCAATGCGCACCGGGTTGTTAAATCGATGAAACCCTTGCGTGACCAGCGTGCCGTGCGGCTCAATCTCGAAGTCCCCCGAACCGCTCTGCAGTGCATAGAGACTGAGTGTCTGCCGGTAATGCGTCTCGGGGGTTACCTCCCGTCCGTGAAACCAGATGCCGATCTCGAGCTGGTCGTCAACGATCTGCGTGCCGTTGGGGAAGTAGTGAATGTCGAACAGCACGTTTGAACCGGCGGGCGCAATGCGACAGGCATCAGCCGGCACCACCTCGCCGATCTTGCCCAACGCGTATTCAGAGAGCCGCACGCTTCCGGGGCCGCCGCCACCGACGGCATCAGGCTCCCGCTCCGACGACGCCGGCACAAAAATCGAGTTGGCATGGTGCGTGACCGAGCGACCGGCAATGCTCGGCTTGGTTTCCACCGCCTTGATGCATCGGTCGGTGGTTATGCCGCTGGGCACCGACGGTCTCCACCATCTGTCCTGACCGCTCGCGGGCACCGTGTACTTGGCCGACTTGATGATGAGGTCGGGCGGGCCATACTCCGCGGCCATGCGGTACTCAGCGGGGTTGGGCAGCTTGGGCGCGGGCGGCATGTCAGCCGGATCGCCCTCCGGCATGCCACCGTCCACCCACTGCACAAGGGTTGCGATGTCCTGCTCGGAGAGACGCCAGTCGTGCTGCAGATCCTGAATGCCGATGTGCGTGTCGTACTGGTAAGGCGGCATCTCGCGCGACTGCACCATTTGCTTGATGAGCGGACCATCGCGCCTGGCGTGCTCGTAGGTAAGCAGCGGCATTGGCCCGATGCCGCTTGGTGAGTGGCAGAGTTGGCAGTTCTTCTGGATGATTGGCGCGACATCGCGCGAGAAGCTGACCGCCGATGTATCGGTGACCCTGTGCAATACGGTTGGTGGCTCCTGAACTGCACCAACCGCGGGCGTAACGCCGCGCACAGCGGTCACGGCGACGGCGGCAACGCACGAGAGTGCGAGGGAAAGACGCCAGCGTTGCGTACGGGAAGGCTGCATCACGGTCCTCCGATGATCGGGTGGCGGAGAGCGTCGCGCTAAGTGCCGGGTGGGGACGGGCTAATATACGATGCGTGAGGAAATCCGCACGTTTGGCCTCGCCGAGTCACCCGGCGTGCTCATCAGCGACCCGAGTTCGCATGACGGAAGCTGCCAACCACCCACCCTGCGAAATGGCTGAGCTGTTGCCGGGGCGCAGACCTGATCTACGCGGTGAGTAGCGTGCCGCGACGGAGTTGAATTGCAAATACTTGCAGTGGTCACATTGGTGTTCGCATCGGCAGGAGTGTTTTTCTTTGCGCTCGCAGTGCGCGCGTGGAGGAAGCGTCGCGTCGCGGGCGCGATCGGCCAAACCGGCGGCGGGGTACTCTTTCTTTCGCTGTCCGCGCTGGCCGCGACACTTGGGGTATCAACGCAGGGCTATCGCGGACTCACGCAGGAAGAGGTCGCGCTGACCGTGACGACGGTGCCCACCGGCGAGCGTGCATTTCAGGCGTTTCTGGAGTTCCCCGACGGGCGCGATACCACCCTGCTGGTGCAGGGCGACCAACTGCTGGTCGACGCGCACATTTTGAAGTGGCACTACGTGGGCAACGTGCTTGGATATCGTACGCAATACGAACTCGATCGATTGACGGGGCGATACATCGACATCGACGCGGAGCGCACTATGCCGCGCACCGTGCATTCGCTTAAAGCCGAGAAGCCGTTGGACCTGTTCGATCTCGCGCAGCGCCACGTGTGGCTGCGACTGCTTGTTGACACCGAATACGGTTCGGCGACGTACATCGACGTGCGCAAGCCGGCGCGCTTTGTGGTGCTTGTGTCGACCACCGGACTGCTCGTTCGCGAAGTGGATTTCAGGGAAACAGACGTGCCGTAAGTACGAGTGTGTGCACAAAAACTCTGCCGCCTGGTGCATTGGGAAGCACGCTGCTTTCCCAACCAGCCAAGAGCGCGGATCGCGCGCCAACAAGCAGTGGCATGTCAACCGATCCGGAAAGCAGCATCGTGTTCACGGCCGGAGACCGAGCTGGCGTTCCTGCTGTTTCGGGTAGGCGTGCGAAGCCAGCACCGAGCGATGCAACGGGGATCCACTGGCGGAGCGCGTTACGGTGCACGTAGGAGAGCGTCGCCTTTGCCCAGTGGTGACGAAACTGAGGCGCACAAGGTCCGATGCCTACGCAGTCGCCTCCCTCCGTGCCGAGCGTGGCCATCATTGCCGCACCGCCGAACAGGCCTCGGCCGAGTGAGCGCTGCACTTCGATGCGAGCTGTAATCTGCGTGGCGTCAAAGTAGACCGGTGCCGATGACTCCGGCACGAGTGCTGCACCGACACCGAGGCCTCCGGCAATAGCCCACGGATTGGCGGTGTTTGGCGATTGCGCACCGAGCACGATCGGGATGATCAGTGCAGTTGCTGCGACGAAGTTGAGCAATAGAAGGCGCACGTTATTGACTCCTGATAGGCAGGTTGTCGCACCCACCACGCGGTCGGCCAGGGTTGACGCGAACAGCACAGCGGTCGCACAATCAGAGGTCTCCTCTCTCCGATCATCTGAGGCCAGCTTATGCATCGTAATCAGCCAACCGCATTCCGTCGCCTGTATGCCAGCATAGTCGGCTCTGTGCTGACCGCAACGCTAGTTGCCAGCTTCATGCCGTCGGTCGTCGCAGCGCAGATCCCGAAAGACAAGTTCATTCAGGATTTCGAGCGCATGCGTGTGAACGTGCTTGCCATGGTGGACAGCATGCCCGCCAGCGGACTGCGCACGGCACCGACGCCCGATGTGCGCAACTTCGCGGAGCAGATTGAACATGTGGGGATCGGCAACGTGAACCTTATTGCTTCCGGCATCGACGCCGATCGCATTCCGCTTGGCATGGACAAGAACGTGTATCTGAGCGACAAGGCCGAGCTCAAGAAGTTCGTGAACGTGACCTTCGATCGCGTGAAGACGATGCTGTCCGCGATGTCGCCGCAGGAGCTCGCGGCTGAGGGCAAGCTGCTTGGACGCTTCACCGTTCCGAAGTGGCAGATCGTGCAGGCGGCGTATGAACACGGTTTGTGGACGCTTGGCCAGACGGTGCCCTATGTACGCTCGCAAGGCGGGACGCCGCATTCCTACGGCATCGTGCCGGTGGTGCCAAACTAAGCGTTGCACAGGCTTCATGGCCTCTGCTACTGACCTCTCACTCAACACAGCGGCCGGATGGCAGCGACCAAACAACGCGGAAATCACTACCTGTATCTGAGTCTTGCCACGACCGCTGTAGTGGCGCTGGGATTTTGGGTCACCTACTTCGGGCCGATGATGGCCGGCGAATACGGCGACGTTTCGCCCACTGTGCATGTGCATGGATGGACGTTCTTTCTGTGGTACCTGTTGTTGCCGCTTCAGGCCGGCCTGATCGCAATGCGCAAAGTCGCAATCCATCGGAGGCTGGGCCTCGGCAGCGTAGTGCTGGCGATGGCAATGACAGCCACCGGCATGGTCGTGATCGGGGTGCAGATGGAACTCGCGCGACAACCCGACGGCTCGCCCTTCTGGACGTTTCTGGGACCAGCGGTGTTCATGACACTGGTGCTGTTTGCTGTGTTCTACGCACTGGCGTTGCAGTACCGGAAGCAGCGCGAGTATCACAAGCGCTTCATGTTGCTGGCGAGCACCGGTGGACTGGGAGCTGCCGCCTTCCGCTTGATCGGCCGGATCATCGGATTCGGACCGGTGGCCGGCGTGTCGGGAATTCTCGCACCGAATCTCATCATCGTGGCGGCGATGTTGATCGAACTGCGTCGGGGGGAAGGCGTCCACCCTGTTTACCGATGGGGGCTGCCGCTGTCGTTCGGCGCCGAGTTGGCGGTGATTCTTCTCACCCCCACCGCTGTGGGTCAGCCGCTCGCATCGGCTCTCGCATGGGTGGGTCGGGTGTTGGCGCCGTTGTACTAGTGGTAAATAGCCGAGCACCGCGAAGCTCGTGCGGACACGCGACCCTTGGCGGACACCGCATTACCATTCGTGCTTCGCATCTGCAGCCTCACCCCCGCCACTCGCCGTGACCACCACGATAAACCGTTGGCGCATTCCACTTGGCGCTGTACTCGTACATCTGTGCATCGGCTCCGTGTACGCATGGAGCACCTTCAACCGCCCCATCCAGTCGCTTTTTGCCGATCAGCCGTGGTGGATGAATCCGCCGTACACCACGTTCACCACAGCGTTGGCGCTTCTGGGACTCAGTGCGGCGCTCGGAGGACCATGGGTGGAGCGGCACGGACCGCGCGTGGCGGCGCGTGCGTCGGCGTTGTTCTTTGGCGTGGGTCTGGTGGTGGGTGGACTGGGACTCTCACTCGAACAGCCGTTGCTCGTGTTCCTCGGCATGGGCGTGATCAGCGGCATTGGCTGCGGGCTGGGATACATCGCGCCAGTGAGCACGCTTGTGAAGTGGTTCCCCGACCGGCGCGGCATGGCCACCGGCATGGCGATCATGGGCTTTGGTGGTGGCGCGTTCATCGCGGGATACCTGAATGTGTTCCTTATCGCGCGCGTGGGAATTGCCACGGCAGTGATGTTGCTCGGCGTGGTGTATCTCGCCGTCATGCTCATCGGCTCACTACTGTTGCAGTCGCCCCCCCCCAACTATGCACCAGAAGGTTGGAACCCCGACACCGCGGCCGGCGCGCGCCAGTCGGCGATGATTGCGCGCGAAAGCGTGAGCCGGGATGCGGCGGTGCGTACACCGCAGTTTGTCTTGCTGTGGCTCATTCTGTTTATCAACGTGACCGCCGGTATCGGCATTCTTGCGCAGGCCTCGCCCATGATGCAGGACCTCTTTGGCCGTACGCCGCTTGAGGCTGCGGGGGTGGTGTCGATCATCAGTCTCTTTAACGCGGGCGGTCGTTTTTTGTGGGCGTCTGCGTCTGACTGGCTCGGGCGTCGCACCACCTACCTGCTGTTCTTTGCGCTGCAACTTGTGCTGTTCCTTGCTATCCCATCGCTCGCGACGGGCGCGCAGTGGGTGCTCTTTCAGGTGAGCTTGTTCGCAATCTTCACCATGTATGGCGGTGGTTTTGCCACGATTCCCGCATTCCTCGCTGATATCTTCGGCCCGCGCAATGTGGGGGCCATTCATGGTGCGGCACTCACCGCATGGAGTGCGGCGGCAATCGTGGGGCCGCTCATCATTACCGAGCTGTCCAACCGCGCCAAAGCGGCGTTGCCGGTGGGGGGAAATCTTGTGGGTGTGTACGATACGCCGTTGCGTTTGCTGGCTGCATTGTTGGGCGTGGGGTTTGTGCTCACGCTCATGGTGCGTCCGCTGCGGGCGTTGCCGCAGGAGACAGTGATGCGGGAAGCGTAGGGCTTCGCGCAACTTCAACCGGTGTGGTGATGAACATGCGTTCAATCATGCGTCGATTTATACAAAGCATTGTGCTGTGCGCGTTCGTGTCGTTAGGTGCTGCACTACTTCACGCGCAGTCCGCTACACCGGCGCGCCCCAACATCGTGCTCATTCTTACTGACGATATGGGGTGGGCCGATCTTGGCAGCTACGGCGCGGTTGACGTGCGCACGCCCAATCTGGACGCACTCGCTGCCGCCGGCGCACGCTTCACCGACTTTTACGCAAACGGCGTGTTGTGTACACCTACGCGCGCGGGGCTCATCTCCGGTCGCTATCAGCAGCGCTACGGGGTGGAAGTGGCGCTGTCGTCACCAAAACCAGCCGGTGATGCGGGGCTCAAGGCGTCGCCCTATTCGCTGCCGGCGCTGCTGCGTACGTCAGGGTATGCAACGGCGCTTGTGGGCAAGTGGCATCTGGGCTACACGCCCGTGCACAGTCCCAATGCGCACGGCTTCGATTACTTCTTCGGACTCAAGAGCGGCTATCACGACTTTTACACACATCGCGGGCGCGACGGAAATCCCGATCTGTGGGAGAACGATCAACCGGTTGAGCGCACCGGCTACATGACTGATCTGATCACAGCGCAATCGATCAAGTTCGTTCAGGAGCATGCGCAGCAGCCGTTCTTCATTGACGTGGCGTACAACGCGCCGCACTGGCCGTATCAGGTTCCCGATCGTGCGTCAGCGTCGCGCGACAACGCGGCGCACCTCATGCCCTCGGATTCTGCCACAAGCACTCGCGCCGACTACGTGGCCATGGTGGAGCGTGTTGATCAGGGTGTCGGTGAAATTCTCCGCACACTCGATTCGCTTGGCATTGCCGAGAACACGCTTGTGATTTTCACCAACGACAACGGCGGTGAATGGCTGGCCAACGGGGGGCCGCTCTTCAATCGCAAGTGGACGGTGTGGGAAGGCGGCATCCGTGTGCCCACCATTGTGCGCTGGCCGGGACGCATTGCACCGGGGCTCGTCACGGACCAGGTAGGAATCACCATGGATCTCACCGCTACAGTGCTTGCGGCAAGCGGCACATCAGTGCCTGCCGCGGCGCGGCTCGAAGGAGTGAATCTCCTGCCGGTGCTTGAGGGACGCGCGCCTGAAATGTCGCGCACGCTGTTCTGGCGCACCGATGTTGGTGGCCAAAGTCAGAAGGCGGTGCGACACGGTGACTGGAAGCTGGTGGTAGATGGCACGCACGAGTTTGTATTCAACGTGCGTACCGATCTCGGCGAGCGACATGATCTGGCGAATCGCCGACAGGATGTGGCGCGCGAGTTGCGCGCGCTGCTTAATGCGTGGGAGCGTGATGTGGAGGCGGAGGCTGAGACGAAGGGTGGGAACCCATCGTCAGCCAACCGCTAGCGTACGTCGCGGCGCGCTGCGACAAGCTGTTGCAGCTTTGGCCGCCTAGCGAATCGCGGACGCATCACGTTGCAGGCAGAGGGACATGAGATCGGCGCGCGCGAAGGACCGGGTCTGATCGCTATCTTGCATGAAGCCGATTGCGACAATCGCCGGGGGCGTGCTCTTCCAAATGCGTTGATAATCCGCCAGTGGCGAAACCGACACCGACGTCCACGCATCTGCAGCGCCCTGCGAGGCTATCCCGATAACATACAAATCGTTCCCGCTGAAACTTGGCCGCTCGTAGGCGGGGGCCCCGCGTGGTTGCGCCGTGTAAAAAATGGTGCGCGGTGTGCGACTGAATCGTGACGTTTTGGCAAACACCACGAAGACACGAAGCGCCGAGTCATCAGTATCCGCAACCGCGGGATCAGCGCCCGCTGGGGTAACGCCCAGGTGCCACTGCCATGAAAGACGCGCACTTGACTCGCGCCACGGAGACGCGAGTTCGTGCACATGCCACGCCGCACGCGCTGTTCCACTCACGCGCAGGAATCGCGTGCCAGCGGAATCAATGACGGCAAGCGTTGGCGCCTGCTCACCACGTACAGCGCGCACCTGCCACTTATCCGAAAGTGGAGTTCGCGCCGCAGACGCGGAGAGTTGAAGCAGGTCACACGCCTGCGATGGAGGTGACGCGACATGAAACAGGCCGCCGATAAGTATGGGCAGGAGCATGCAATCAATACGTAGAGGGGCCGTCGGTTGGATGCATGCCGCCATCAAACCGCACCACCTGAGAACCGCGATGAATCCGGTTGTTGCCTTCGCGTCGTACACCGCATGCACGACAGCGCGTGCTGGCATTCAACCGATTCGGAGAGGTAACGATGGTACATCGCAATATGGCTCGTTGGGGAACGCTTGCGTTCGCCACGCTGATGATTTCAGCCTGTGCAGATAGCGCACCAACGGGGGCGCTGGCTTCCGCCGATACACACAGCGCGCACTTGTCCGCACAAGCCGCAAAGGGCGGAGTAAGCGCAGAGCTTGGCACCACCGCCGGATGGTTCAAGGGAGAGAACGTCACCTTCCTGTACAATCAGCCCTTCGATTGTCCGGTGCCGTTGGCCGATGGTTCCGCTGCCGGCTCCACTTCCGGATGCGTACTTGCTGCCGAGGCAGCAAAGGCCCCACGTGGCGGCAATGATCCGGTGGTGTATGTCACCGTGCCGCTGTTCGCAGACACCGATGGTATCACGTTGCATTGCCCCGCGGCAGGTGATTGCATCAATCACCCGTCAACGATGGATCTCTCGCGTGTCTTTGGCGAGGGAAGCGAAAACGCACTGCTCCCGCCGCACAGTCATGTCGTAGACGTAGCACGTGGTGGCTGGTGGTTGATCGAAGTAAACGGTGTGACGACGCGAGAAGCGTGGGACGCTATCGAGCGTGAAAAGAGCTTGGCCGAGATTCGCGTTCAACAGAATCTGGGAACCGTCACAGACGATCTTGACACCAATCTGTTCCTGTTCTTCAACGTGTTGAAGGAAAACGAGCGCCGCGGCAAGCCCTTCAAGGGCTGAGCTGTCGCGCCGTCAGTTGTTCGTAGTCCCAACAATCGCCACGATCGCTTGTAGCATTCACCCGACGGAGGAGCAGCAATATGGGAACGTACTCATTCGCAGGGGCTGCGCCCGCCCTGTCAGCGCGGGACACAGGAAGCCGATCGTGGCGCCTGGCCACAGCAACGGTTGTCAGCGGAGCAGCGGTCATTGTTGGATCGTTGCTCCCGTGGATCACGCTGTTTGCCGGTCTTTATACGTATCGCGGCATCATCGGCCTGAACGGCCGATTGATGCTGGTGGGTGGCGTGCTGGCCATTGCGGGTGGTGTGTGGCTATTGGTCCGCGATTCGCTGGCAGTGCGTCGCGCACTCGGCCTGCTCGCACTCGTGCTGCTGTCGTTCGCAGTCTGGCTGCTGGTTCAGCAGTACGCCATGTATCAGGACATGCTGGCTAACCAGCCGATGACGGTACCCGGGATTGGCCCGGGGCTGTTCGTCGCGAGTGCAGGCGCACTCTTGCTTGCACTCGTGACGCTGGGGAGCGTTTGGTCGGGAACAGCTCGCGCTAGCGCCTGATAAGGCGGCGAGAGGCACTGGCGGAAACGAGGACTAGTCCGATGCCCAAAAGTGCGAACGCGCTTGGCTCTGGCACTCGAGCGGTGAAGCCGCGAATCTCACCGCCCGGAAACTCATCAGTATGCAAATTGAAGTAAGCGCGCCCGCTGTTCATACCAGACAACAGCGCGGTTCGTGCACCGGCAATGTTTCCGTTGGCCGTGACAAAGGCGGGATTATACGATGCAGGGTCGGACAGATCGAACATGCGGGAATACGAACCATTCGTGACGCCCGCCGGAAAACCAGGGAAGCTCGGAAGCGGAGTTGCTACCCCGACCACGCCTTCAAACGGATTTGTGGTGCAGCAGTGCACATGCGCGATTGTACTCTCACCGATCAGGTCGGAGAACGTCATCTCGATCGAAAGGTTGTTTCCGGTGAGCTCGAACCAGGCGAAGCCGGTGCCCGGCGAAACGTTTGGAGGGGCTTCTGCGGCTCCCGTTAGTGTTGCTGTCCAATGTTGCGCGTGTGCCGGAGCGGCGAGCACCGCCAGAGCGGTAGCGAGCAGTGCGATGTGGCACACCGCCCGCGACGCAGCGTTTCGCAAACCTGCTGATTTGAATCGATGCATGGAGACTCTCCCTTCTGACATGATGCCATCTGCTGCGAACGAACGATTCGCCGGAGCTTTGTGCAATGGTGCAGCAATGGTGAGTGTCGGAGCTGGTGTATGCCGTAAAATTTGTCACAGAGCTTCGTAACGTTGCGTCCGCGTGACCGCACATGGCCGCACATGGCCGCACATGGCCGCACATGGCCGCACATGGCCGCACATGAGCGCACAGGACCGCACATGCGCATATCGAGCACGAGTGACACAGCAACGACCGGCGAGCTATACTAATCCACAGACCCCTGACGAACTCTACTTTGGAGCTTAGTACGGAATGGTGGAATACTTCTCGCTCGGCAAATCGCGGCAGCTCAATCAGATCGTCTTTGCAGGATCGCACGATGCCGGCATCAATACCGGTGCAGCCAATGTGCGCACCCAGTCTCTGAATCTGCTCGGGCAGGCCATGGCGGGAGTACGCTTCTTTGACGTGCGCATTGCCGGCTCGGCCACAACCAAGAGCACTTCGTCGCAGTTAACGGGTGGCAAGTTGCGCGCCTATCACGCGCCCAGCCACTCCGACAAAATCATCAAGGTTGGTGTGAAGGGCAAAAACGACAGCGTGGACTTTACCAAGTCCCGCCTGGCCGTTGGTGGTGAGTTCGGGCAGGATCTCACCGACATGCTGCAACAGGCGCGGAACTTCGTGCACTCCGAAGCGGGCCGCTCGGAATTCCTGATCTTCAAGTTCGACAAGTGCACCAACTGGCAGCACATTGCCGACGCGTGTGAGCACACGCTGGGGCTGGCCATGTTCAAGACGCCGGGGAACCTGAATACGCGCACCCTCGAAGAGCTGCGCGGCAAGGTTGTCGTGCTGTTCTCAACCAAGGGGATCTCCGAAATGACCCGCCCTGTGAAAGGGATTTTCGGTTTCAAGAACCTCACCGAAGCCGGCAGCGGCTATTCGGCCAGCTTCAACGGTCTCCAGTACTACGGTAAGGGGGGCACGTCCGTGATGAAGCCGTTCAAAAAGCTGGCACAGAACATCAAGAAGCAGAGCAAACTTGTGGCCGGAGCCAGAGACATTGGCAACGCAGAAGTACTTGGCATGATGTACTGGACGACCACCGGCATACTTGAAAGCATCAAGTCCCGCGACAAGAGTATGTGGAAGACGCCCAACGTAAACAAAATGAAGGCGCTGTGGGGACAAGGATTGGGCGACTACGTGGACAATCATCTCGCGCCCACCCCCAGCAATGCGCTGGCCGCCGGCGTGCAGCGACGGGCGCATTTTCCCAACATTGTGATGATCGATTTCGCAGATGCGACGCGATGCGGCGTGATCC
>JAABRT010000148.1 GCA_011390805.1 Gemmatimonas sp.
GTTGCTGATGCGGGGCTTTTTGTTGTGGCATACACTGCACACCTGATTCACATATGGTCACAGTACCGCAAACTGCGCGCGTCGCCGGAGCGTGAGCAGCGCATAAACCAGAGTGATGAAGGCTCCCCCCCCCACCGCCCAGTGCACACCAAAGCTGCGCGCCATGGCACCCGCCGTGAGCGCACCCACACTTTGCGAAAGACCAATCACAATCAAACTGTACAGCGCCATCAGCCGGCCGCGATACTCATCGGCCACTCGCGTTTGCAACAGGCCGTTGGCCAGCGAGTTGAAAGTGATGAGCGCCGCGCCAATGAGCGGTAGCAGCGTGAGTGCCACCCACATGTCGCGCGTGAATGCCAACGCGATGAGCAGTATCGGATATCCCACCGATGCCGCGGCCATCATGCGTTCGCGTGGCGCATTGGCCAGCGGACCAGCGAGTGTGAGCGCACCAAACACACCGCCCAGCCCCAATGCTGAGAGCAGCGAACCGTAACCACCCGCACCTTGCAGCAAACGTTCACGCGCGAACACCGGCATGAGCGTGATGATGGGTCCGGCAAACACGGCACCTACGGCCACCATGGCCAGCAGTTCACGTGTGACGCCAGGCTGCAGCAAATACTTGAGACCATCGAGCGCACGCTGGTTGCTGGAGCGCACCGTATCCTGCACCAGTGCAATGCTCCACTCCACGGTGTCTTTGGGATCAATGGGTGCGCGTAGCGTCGTGATGCGATAAAGCCCCCACAGCACAAAGCCGTAGCTCGCGGCATTCAGGCCAAAGCACCAGGCAATGCCGAGTTGTGCGATGACAACGCCGCCAATGGCCGGGCCCACGATGCGGGCGAGGTTGAAGCCGCTGGAGTTGAGCGCGATGGCCGGCTGCAGGTCGTCGCGCCCAACCAGCTCAAACACCAGCGCCTGTCTGGCCGGGATCTCAATGGTTGAACAGGCACCGTGCACGGCGGCCAGCATCATGAGCAGCGGCACGGTAATGAGTCCGCTCCACGTAAGCAGCCACAACGTGGTGGCTTCGAGCAGGAATACCGCTTGCGCAAAGCGCACGATGCGCAGTCGGTCGCCGCGATCGGCCATCGCGCCGGCGTGAAATGAAAAGAGCAGCATGGGCAGCGCGTTCATGCTGGCGACAATGCCCACTACCAGCGCGCTGTCGGAGAGCTGCAGCGCCAGCCACCCCTGGGCCATGGACTGCATCCAGGTGCCCACCAGCGAAGCCGTTTGTCCCGTCCAGAAGATTCTGTACTCGCGGTGCTTGCGCAGTACAGCAAACGGATTGCGGGAGACTTTGGTGGCAGCGGGCATCGATCATCCAAGATCGCCTGGCTGCCGCTCATTTGTCAGCCGTGCGTCCGTCTGCGGTACGACAATGCTGCTGGTTCGCCCGGTAGCGCTGCGGAAACGAAGATTGCGGACGTGGAGTTGCTCAACCGGCGCGCCAATGCGACACTATGGCACAGAAGCAACACATTTAGCCAGTGAGCAGTCGCGGCGTACCGACTGAGATTGAGAGCTCCGGGCCGCGTTTTCTACTTAATGGAAAACGGAACACTAACGACCGCAATGTGTTGACGGTCACACTGCTGCCAGTCGGTCGAGAGTACGAGCTCAGCTTTGTGGCGGGAGCTGACCGCATCAACAGGCACATTATTTGCTCTTCTGTAGCAGAGAAGCGTGAAGTTGATCGCTGACGCCTGCGTGCACCCTGCACACGGACTTCCCCACGAGGAGAACTACATGCGGTTCCTTAAGACCTTGTCTGCTGCGGTGCTTACGGTTGTTGCGGTGAATAGCGCGCAAGCTCAGATCGCCATCAACCCAGTCAACTTCACTGGGACTGTCTTCTCAACCACAGTAGCTGGTGTGCCGGGCTTTTACAGCACGGGCAATGGCGGCGGTTTCACATTCAATGCACCGAACGCGCCTATCGGTACCTTCACCGACTATGTGGCTTTCTGCATCGATCCTACGCGCAGCTTCAGCCCGACCGGTTCTTACACCAACTACACGCTGTACACGTTCGGTCAGTTCGTCAATCTCGGGTTGAGCCCAAACCAGGTTGACGAAAACGACCTTATGTACATCGCGTCGCAGGTGGAGTCCTACAGCGGTACTGCGTCAGCCGCCAGCAACGCTACTCAGAAGAATATTTGGGACGTCTTCACCGGCGTCGTAGCCAACGCGCCAGTCACCATGGAGACTGATTTCACATGGGGCGTACTTGCGAACGGCCAGAATCAGACGTTCCTGGTGAAGACGTCTGCCAGCCCGAGCATCGTTAATGTGCCGGAACCGGCGACCTTCGCGCTCATGGGCTTTGGCTTGATGGGTTTGGCCGTTGTTGCGCGTCGCCGGAACGCGAACCGGTAATCGGTTTGGTTTGACGCTCGATGTAGGGCATCTGAATTCTGAATCAACCCCTGCCGTGTCGTTGCTGACACGGCAGGGTTTTTTCTTTTCGCGAGCAAGAACAGCAATGTTGGGTCAGCCAACGAAGCGTGTCGGAGATCAATGAGCGCGCGCGCTGGCAGTTGGAGCTACTGGCTGCACACTACGACTTGGACGAGCCACAGCGATGTGTCAGCTCAGACGCGACGGCGACGAGCTGCAACGCCAGCCACCCCTGGGCCATGGACTGCATCCACGTTCCCACCAACGAAGCCGTCTGTCCCGTCCAGAAAATGCGGTACTCACGGTGCTTACAGAGTACCGCATAACTCACGTCCCGTAAGCGACGACGCTGTAATGGTGTAGCTTCCGCAACCCCAGTATCCGCAGTTACCGCTGCCGGTGTTGTTGTTCGAGAGCACGTCAAACGTTGGTGTGCCCGCCGCGAAATCGTACGTGATGGGGACACTGCTGCGTCCCACGCTGATGAAGGCGAGGTACGGATTGATGACCGCTTCGGCGAAAGTGATGGTTACGTTCTGCACAGCAGCGTTGATCTGCACAAAACCACGCGGGGGCGCAGTGAGTCCGTTCTGCGTGTATGGCGACGAAGGGCTGCCGAAGTAATCGAAGGTGCTCATGGTGCCGGTACCATCGAAGAACTGCACGCCGTTGCGCGCACCGGTGTAGGTGACATCGATACCGTCAAGGGTACCGAACACATTACCGGCATCTGCACTGGTCCACTGCGTCCACTCCTGGGCAGTGACCGAAGCAGGTGCCAGATGAAGCACCGCGCCGAGCGCGATTGTACCAAGCGTAGCAAACTTTTGCATTGGAAACCTGAGAATGAGATAGCTGGAGCCACGAACGTTCGACCCTCAGGCAGCTGCAGCTGCAAGATCCCGGTCCAACAGCTGATACCGCCACAGGTTCTTGCTACGGGCGGCGCTCCCGATTGAGAATGCTCACACGGCGCCGCCCGCCACGCCGCACGTCTCAGAAGGTGCCGTGCTCGCGCTACACAGCTGCTGTGCGTCCGCCGCATTAACTGCCCGGGATCGACTTCGGCCGCCCATGCGTACTACTTGTATTCCCCACACCCGAGTCTGGACCATGCGCCTCCATAGCTACACCAAGTTCAATCCCGAGCTCGCCGACGCCGTCGATCTGCAGAACCTGCTCGACCAGCTGAGCGATTTTCTGCTGCAGTCGGGCTTTGCCGGCGGTGCCGACCAGCGCTCCTGGTGGGGTGAGCCCGGCGAGGATGCCGACCGGTCGCTGGACGGGCTGCGCGAAGCCATTCTCAAGGCGCTCATTGAAGGCGGTCAGCTCACCCCCGAAATGCTCAAGGCGCTGCGCGGCGAGGGCGACGAAGTAAGTGAGGCCAAGCTGGCCGAGCTGCTTGACGGACTGGTGCAGCGTCTCATTGCCGATGGCTTTCTCACGCTCGAAGAGGGCGGCGACGTGCCAGCCGGACATCAGCCTGTGACCGGCAAGGGCTCCGTGGGCCAGGCCGCCGCGCGCGATGTGCAGTTCAAGCTCACCGACCGCGGCATGGACTTTCTGGGCAGCCGCACGTTGCGGCACCTGCTGGGCTCGTTTGGCAAAAGCAGCATGGGGGCGCACGATACGCCTCACCTGAGCACCGGTATTGAGGCCGATGCCTGGAGCAAGCCGTACGAGTTTGGCGATGTGCTCAATCTCGATGTGCCCGGCACGCTCAAAAACGCGCTGGCCCGCACCGGCTCGCTGGACGTGCCCATGGATCTCGACTACGGCGACCTCATGGTGCAGCAGTCGGAGTATCGCTCGAGCATGGCCACGGTGCTCATGCTCGATACATCGCACAGCATGATTCTGTACGGAGAAGACCGGTTCACGCCGGCCAAGAAAGTCGCGCTG
>JAABRT010000149.1 GCA_011390805.1 Gemmatimonas sp.
GCGTCGCCGGCTTCGGTGAAAGCGGCGTCCATCTGCGCGGAATCACCGAAGAAACCGGCGGCCGTCTGCACCACCGCATCGTCGGTTACGAGGTCGGTGGCTGGGCGGGCACGGGTCGTGGCCGGTTGTTGAGCGCGGCGCGCCGCAGCAGGCGACGCATCAGGAGCAGGCCCGGTGATTGGACGCAAACCCGGCTGGCAGGCCGAAAGTGCACCCACCATCAGAGCAAGCAGGGTGAGGTTGGCTGGGGAGCGGTAAGACGTCATGCCCCAAACTACCCCCGACACGACGCGAGGGACACCGTCGGGATGCATCATATCCATCCCGCTGGTGGCATATCCTTGCACGTTTGCGATTCAGCGCACAGGCTTGGAGATGCTGCCCATCACCAATCATCCGAAATGGCGGATCCGGGGCTCTTCCGTCCAACCGCATGTTGTCCGGCTGCAGCGAGCGCTGCGACGCCTTCGGCAACAGCTGTTTCTGCCCGCACTGCTGCTGATGCCCATGTCACTCTCGAGCGCACAAGATCCATCCGCTACTGGACAGACGGCAGATCAGGTCGTTGAACGAATGCGCGCGCGCATCGCACAGCTACCGGGAGCCGAAGTTGCGGTAGTCGTGGAAGATCTTGGCTCGTCACGTCGTGTCGCCATCAATGCCGACACGGTATTTCACGCGGCCAGCACGATGAAGGTCCCGGTGCTGATCGATCTTATGCGCGAAATGGATGCCGGCCGGCTGCAACGCGAACAGTCCATGCTGCTCGTCAATACCTACCATTCAATCATCGACGGCACGCCATATTCGCTGCAGACCGCCGATGATTCCGACAGCATGGTGTTCAAGCGCGTGGGAGAGTTCGTGCCACTGACATGGCTGGCCGAGCGCATGATCACGCACTCGAGCAATCTGGCCACGAATGCGCTGATTGCGTTGCTTGATCCGGCGCGCATCACGGCCACCATGCGCGCATTCGGTGCACGCGACATCCAGGTATTGCGCGGCGTCGAAGATAATGTGGCGTATCGGGCGGGGCGTAACAACGTGACCACCGCCAATGATCTGGCCGCAATCCTGAGCGCGTTGGAGCGTGGAGAGACCGCGTCGGAAGCGTCAACAGCGTACATGCGCAACACGCTGCTGCAGCAGGTGTTCAATGATCAGATACCGGCCGGCCTGCCGCCTGGTACTCCGGTGGCGCACAAGACGGGAAGTATTACCGCCACGTTGCACGACGCCGCGATTGTGTATCCGCCCGGACGCGCTCCGTTTGTAATGGTAGTGTTAACGCGCGGTATCCCCGAGAGCAAAGTGGCGGAGCAGCTCACCGCCGACCTGGCGAGAATCGCGTGGCAATGGCTGGTGCCCGACAAAAGTGCGCGCTAGTCGCGCCTTTGTTGTGATTCGTCATTGCGGCCAATATGTGCCCTGAGGCGTTGTGGCCTTAAAGCCTCGTCTGATTCGCACAACGGCCACGAGCAAGTCTGCATGCCATCGACGTCGCGGGCTGACATCGGCGCTCTCTTCCGGCGTACGAAACTGTTCGAGGCCATAAGGCCGTAAAGCCTCACGGCACGGTGTAGCCATAAAGACGAATGGAAACGGCGGACATTTTCGTGTCCGCCGAACACCTTTCACTACCGCAGTGCGATAAGTGGCAACAGGTGGGCGGTGGCAATGGCCAGCGACTGGCCAACCAGCACATCGCCGGGGTAGTGCACACCAAGCACCACGCGTGACGCACCAACGAGCATGGCCAACGGCAGCAACACCCACGCCATCATCGGCAGTGCCATTGAAATCACGTACGCCACGGCCATGATCGCGCACGCGTGGCCACTCGGAAACGAGAACGGGTCGGGCACGGCAATGCACGCTTCCCACGACAACCGTTTGTTGGGGCGCTCACGTACCGCGCGCCGCTTGATGATCTGCACGACAGCGTGCGATACACCGAGCACGAGCAGCGCACGCCACGCCAGTCCAACAGAGCCGCCCGGTACGAACGCCGAGCCGATGGCGAGCAGAATGCTGCCCCATACACCGCCGAGGTGCGTGAGTGTGAGCCACCAGACGCGGGAACGGCGCTCGAGTGCACCGTTGAGAGCCAGGCGACTGTACAACGCGCGGTCGCGCGCGTCGAGGCGAGCCAGCAGAGGAGGCGTTGTCATTGCACACAAAGCTCGGGTGCTCACGTGACAACATCACCTCTGTGCCGCAACGGCCGCGTAACGCCCGTACGACAGTTTGCTACACGCTCGGATTTCCCTCGTCGGTCAGCAGCCCCACTTCCAATGCAAAGCGCGTGAGTCCAGCCACATTATGGATCTCCAGCTTACGCATTAGACTCTCGCGATGCGCTTCCACAGTGCGCCGCGAAATCCCGAGCTCCGCCGCGATCGCCTTGTTGGTCTGTCCATCGGCAATCCCCTGCAGCACATCCCGTTCGCGCGGCGTGAGCAACTGCAGCTGAGCGTACGCCGGCGCTGCAGGTGGCGCTTCCGGTGTGGCGGTGAGGCGGCGAACCACTGCGGGGCTGAAGAACGTGCCGCCGGCGTGCACGGCGCGGATCGCGGCGCGCAGCTCCTCTCCGGCGCTGTCCTTGAGCAGGTAGCCATGCGTGCCAATCCGCATTCCTTCACGCACATACTCGGCGTTGTCATGCATGCTCAGCATCAGAATGCGTGCATCAGGCAACGCTTCCCGAAGTCGCGCTGCGGCACGCAGTCCATTTTCACCCGGCATCGTAATGTCGAGCAACACAACGTCAGGCAAATGCTGCAGCGCGAGCGCCACCGCGTCGGCACCGTTGGAGGCTTCGCCCACCACTTCAATGCTCGCATCGGCATCGAGTACGTGACGAATCCCCTCGCGCACCAGTGCGTGATCATCTGCCAGCACAACACGCACCCGTGTGGTTTCAGCCGCGATTGCCATCAGTGCTTCTCCTCGAAAGTCAGCGGCACAGCCACCCGGACCTCTGCTCCGGGTACCGTATTCGCCAGTCGTACCGTACCGCCCACTGCATGAATCCGCTCCCGCATGCCAGTTAATCCCATGCGGGAATCATCGGTCCGCACCGCTCCGCGTGCATCAACAGGCAGTCCCACTCCGTCATCGCGCACCACCAGATCAAGGCGTGTCCCCGAACAGCGCAGTGTGACCAGCACTTCACGCGCACCGGCATGCCGAACGATATTCGACAGCGCCTCCTGAAGCGCACGAAACACCGCCAGCTCCGAATCCGGTGGCAGCGATGGTACATGCTCAGGTGCGTCAAGTGTAACCGACAAGCCCGCCCGCTCTGCGAAGTCAGACACCAGCGAACGCAACGCCGGTACCAGGCCCAGATCATCGAGCAGCGACGGACGCAAATCGCTGGTCACCTGACGGATGCTGCGAATCCCCGTGTCCACCAACTGTCCGAGCCGGTCAACGCGGGCCGCATGTTCGGCCGGCAGCATGGGACGCAGCGCTTCGACCTGCATCTTCACCGCCGAAAACACCTGCGCCGTTTCGTCATGCAACTCACGAGAGAGTCGCCGCCGTTCTTCTTCATGCTGCCGCACCATGCGTGCCGACAAGCGTTCGAGATCGTTGGTGCGCTGCGCAAGCTGCCTATCAAGATCCGCCTGCTCAAGCGACGCACCCACCTGCTGCCCGAGCGTGCGCAGAAAGTCGTCGTCGAGCGCGGTAAACGGATTTCTGATGTCACCCGCCATGACCAGCGCGGCGACCACACGATCACCACGTGTGACGGGCAATGCTGTGATGTACGGATGATCAGGGTGCGCCGGCGCCGTTTGTGGTGCTCCGGTTTTGCGTACCCGTTCGAGCGTATCGCCCACTTCACCGAGCGGCGGTCGTCCGGCCCAATCGGCACACACACCGGCGCCACGCGTGAACGCATTGGCCGTTGGCGCAGCCGGCACCGCGTTGGTACCGGAAGTTCGCACCGTATGATCATCGTCATGCCGCTCGAGCGGTGCACCGTCTACATCATCGAAGCGGTACATCGCGCTGCCACGCACACCGGGCAGCGTTAACGGACGGCGCAGCAGATCATCGAGCAACTCGCTCTCACCCCTGCGCCGCTGCAAATCGCCTGAGAGCGCCGAGAGCGCACGCACGCCACGTCCCAGGTCATCCAGCACCAGCAGCACCACACCCGCACCTACGAGCAACTCGAAACAGATGTCGAGGTAGTAGCCCCACGGTGTCCACGCACCCTGAGCGCGCAGGAACGGATAATCGAGGTGATGCAACGCCCACGCAAAAAACGCGATGGCCAGTAACCGCGCTCCC
>JAABRT010000150.1 GCA_011390805.1 Gemmatimonas sp.
CGCCGGATGCGGTCCCGCATGTCCGGTGGTGTGGGAGGGAAGTCGGGGAACATCCTCCCCGACTCCCTATCCCGATTCGTGAGCGTTAACTGTCAACCGTAAACGCGCAGTTCCGCTGTCCCCCCCTTACGCCACTCCCACCAGCACCATCGGCTGCTCAGTCGGCGTCTCATCCTCGTCCGGCACCGGCCCCCAGACAAACGCCGAGAAGCGCGTTTCGGTCTCTGGCTGTCCACCATCCGCGATCACGATTCCCATCGGCTCCCGATCTGCCGACGCTGCATTCTTACGACTCAGTCGCATTACCCTTGCCCTCCGCCTCATTCCTGTCGTGGGCACACCATCGTGGCGGGCCGCTTCATAGAACAACAGTGCACGAGCCGTGCCCAAAACTTCCGGCACGTTAAATCACTGCAGGCAAACGACTTATCTCTGAACGCCAGGTTGCGTTGAGGGCTGCTGTGTCAACTCGACACGCAAATCGCTGGACATGGCGTGTCGAAACGACACGCCATCTGTGATCAGGCCACCGCTTCCTTACGCGCGAGGAAGGTGCGACTACCGTTGTCGCGGGTCCGCTCCAGCGACACCTGCCAACCACGGTAGCGGTTCTCCAGCTCCTCGATAGGGAACACCACCGCGCCGGTTAGTGAAGCATCGGGCAGCCCGGTGCTGCCGGCATCCGTGGCTGTTTCCACCAGGTGCACGCCACCCTCGGCCGTCGCACTTTGCAGCGCGCTGATCACGCGGTCACGATCAACCGGTGAGAGGCTGGCGAGCGCCGCGGCGCTGCACACCACGGCGTGCAACTCCACATCGGGACTCCATCCGGCCAGATCCTGACAATATCCACGCACGCGGTCAATGAGTCCCGCCTGTTCGGCCGCTACCATGATGCGATGCATGGCGTCGGCGGCGGGATCGACTGCCGTTACTGCGCAGCCATTGGCCGCCAGATAGAGCGCCTGGCCTTCGCGCGCCGCGCCGGCTACGAGCACATGGCGATCGGGGGAATGCTGCAGTTCGCGCACCAGCACCGCGTTGGGATCGAGCCCCCAATGTTCGGGGCTCCGGTACCGCTCAAGATCCTTGATACGACGGCGACGCCAGGTGGAATAACTCGGCAACCGAAGGCGACGCGAAATGATTCTATCTACTTCCTGCCAGATCAGAATCTCGGTAAGCGCAACCTGAGCCTGTTCCGCGAGCGCAGCTACCGCTTCATCCCCGATTTTGAGGATGGCATGACGCGGGATCGAGTCCTTGTAGTCCTCGATCTCGCGTTCAACGTAGAGCTCGTACTCGTGCTTGAGCGACCGCGGATTCTGGAAGGGCATTCCCCGATGTGGATGAGTGTGGATAAATAGTAGGCAGCAATCAAAAATGCGCAATAGCAATCAATCGATTGCATGTGTGATCGTCACATAATCCGGTGATTTGTTTTGTCTGAGCTTCAAAAACCGGTGACGCATGGTGCCTGAGCCAACAGAACCGGTGACTTACCTTGCCTGAACTACCAGAAGTTGAGCGTGCGACGCGGTTGTTGCGTGGCGCGATTGAAGGAGAGTACATCGCGCTCGTGCGCACGCTGCATGCTTCCGCCGCCCGCGCGCTGCCTGAGCAGGCGGCGCAATCGCTGGTCGGTCATCGTGTGGTGCGCGTTGAGCGACGTGCAAAGTATCAACTGTTGCACCTTGATGATGGCCGCACCATTGAAGTGCACTTCAAGATGACGGGAGACTGGGCTGTTGGACCGGTGACGTTGCCACCACCGGCGCTGGAGCGCGTGCGCATTGAAACGGCGCACGGCATGCGCATCTCGCTGGTAGACGGGCGCGCCTTTGCCGTGGTGCGCGTGCACGAAGCGGGGGCAACGTTCTTGCCCGAGCTGGGCCTTGAACCGCTGGACGTACACTTTACCGGCGAGCTGTTGCGCAGCGCGCTGGCCAATAAACGGGGCCCCATCAAGCCCGCGCTGCTGGACCAGCGGGTGGTCGCGGGGCTGGGCAACATCTACGCCGCAGAAGCGCTCTGGGAGGCGGCCATCCACCCGTTGGCGCGCGCCAACCGGCTGTCGCTCGTTCGCACCACACGCCTCGCCGAGGCGGCTCGGCTGGTGCTGGAACGCGCACCGGCGGCCCGTTATTACGGAAAACGTGCCACCGATACCGGCCACGCCTACGCCATCGGTGACGGCGGTGATGAGGGGTGGAATGTGTACGACCGCGAAGGTGAACCGTGCCCGCGCTGCGCGGCGCCGGTACGGCGCATGCCGCAAGCGGGGCGCAGCACTTACTACTGCGGGCGCTGCCAGCGTGTGTAGCTGATCGCGGCTGTTCACCGTGATTCACAGCTCTTCACAGCGGGTCACAGCGGGTCACGGCGGGTTACGGCGGGTTACAGCGGTTCACACCCGTCAGCTCACATCCTCGAGCAGTGCACCCTTGAGGTAGCCCGTCTCCGGAATCGTGATGATTTCCGGATGATCCACGCCCTGTCCGGTGACGGCGCGCAGGGCAAAAGATTTTCCGCTGTCAGCCGCCGCCGTTTGCAGCATGTGCAGAAACGCGGCGCGGTCAACGTGGTGCGAACAGCTGGCACTGAACAGCAATCCGCCCGGTGCGAGCAGTTTCATGGCTTGCATGTTCACATCATGGTATCCGCGCATCGCGGCGCCGACAGTCGCGCGTGACTTGGCGAAAGCCGGCGGATCTACAACGATCGTGTCAAAGCGCCGGCCTGCGCGATACCACTCGCGCATGGTATCAAAGGCGTCGCCCACGTGGGTGGAGATGTTGTCGTAGGCATTGAGTGACGCGTTTTCCATGGCCCGCTCAAGCGCGGGCGCCGAAATATCGAGCGCGGTGACGTGCGCTGCATTGCGCGCGAGGTGCAGTGCAAACGAGCCGTGATAGGCAAAACAATCGAGTGCCTGGCCTCGCGCGTGTGCACCTACGAGCACACGGTTGTCACGCTGATCGAGAAACGCGCCGGTCTTCTGCCCGTCCCACGGAGCGGCGAGGAAACGCACGCCGTGTTCGTGTACCTCAATACTGCGTGGCACATCGCCGTGCAGCAGTGTGGTTTCACGATTGAGCCCTTCGCGGGTACGCACCGCCGGATCGTTGCGTGCGAGTATGCCCTCGCATCCCGTGAGCGCGACCAGTGCCTCAACCACATGCTCCCGAGAGGCCTCGAGGCCGGCAGACAACAGCTGCACTACCAACCATCGGTCGTACCGGTCGACCACCAGTGACGGCAACCCATCGGCTTCACCGTGCACCAGTCGCACGGCATTGCTGTGCGCGGCAAGACCGGTGCGGCGCGCCAGTGCCGCGGCAATGCGCGTGTGCCACCACTGTGCGTCAATCACGGCATCGGCCGATGATTCAATCACGCGCAGCGAGATTTCCGACGTGGGGCTCCACAGCGCTTGTCCAAGCGGTCGCCCGTTGCTCGCCTGTACGTGCACGACACCGGCGGCACCGTCGGGCTTGCGCTCAATATCCGAGCGGAAAATCCACGGGTGTCCGCGGGTGAGTCGCCCTTCGCCGCGACGATTAACAACGGCGATGTTTGAGGTTTGCACTTACCGAACCTGCGCGCGAGCGGCCAGCGCCGCGTCAACTGCCGCGCGCAAATCGCGCGCCGCAGCTTCGGGGTCGGGCTGCGACAACACGGCACGAATGACCGAGACACCGTCAAAGCCGGCGCTCACAAGTGACGCGCTATTGCTGATGTCCACGCCTCCAATCGCCACGGCCGGCCGCGCCGCCAGTGCCGCCAGCCGCGCGGCATCCGTAACGCCGAGTGCGGTGCCGGCATCGTGTTTGCTGGGCGTGGCGAGTATTGGCCCCACGCCCACGTAATCGGCGCTGTCGATTTCAGACAGCTCGGCCGCACTGCCCAGCGACGCACCGATCCAGAAGCCATCAGGCACCATGGCCCGCGCTACGGCAATCGGCAAATCGCTCATTCCCAGATGCGCGCCGGCAGCGTGCGCGGCCAACGCAATGTCAACGCGATCGTTTACCAGTACCGGGATGGAAAGCGCACCCACCAGCGACCGCGTCACCCGCAGCAGTTCGCGCGACGTCGCGTCTTTCAATCGCACCTGCACCATGGTGGCGCCGCCGCGTTCAGCAGCGATGCACCGCTCCACCAGACCGTCAATGCCGTCGCGCAGATTGTCGGTGATTGCCACCACCGCGAGCGCGGCACGAACATCATGGCTGTTCATTGTCACCAATGTC
>JAABRT010000151.1:0-333 GCA_011390805.1 Gemmatimonas sp.
GAGTTTGTCGGTGACTTCGAAGTGCACCACCGGCAGCTCGTTCTCCGGCAAGCGTACCGGAAACACCGGAAGCTGTGCCACGTGATGACGCTGTACGCTGAACCCCACACCGGTGCCGGAGAGCAACAGGAAGAACGCTTCACGGAACGCTTCGATGCGGTTCATATGCGTAAACGCACAGTTGAACATGCGCGCGTTGTTGGCTTCAATGGCCGTACCGCCAAACTGCAACGAACGCATTGATGGCAGAATGGCGCGACGCTGCAGCGCATCTTCGGTGTCGTCAAGCAACGCACGCAGTGTGCGGTTACCCATGCCACGCACCGGCAGGTC
>JAABRT010000151.1:343-3675 GCA_011390805.1 Gemmatimonas sp.
GATGCATGTCCATCACGCGCGTAAACGCTTCGGCCGGTGTTTCGCGGCGTCCCAGGTCGGCGCGGTAACGCGAGTAACGCGAAATGAAGATGTAGTCTTCGAGTCCGCTTTCGCTGTGCGCAAACAACCGTGTCTGCGAACGCGACGCGCGGTAAATCACGTAGCGCTTGGCAATGTCCCAGTGTCCACGTGCGGCAATCATCATTTCCACGACGTCCTGGATTTCCTCTACCGTGGGCGCCTCTCCGCCGGCTTTGCGCTGCACCGTGTTCACCACCAACTGCGTGATGGCACACACTTCGGAAAAATCGGTGAAGCCCAGCCCGAACCGGGCCGCAGCATCGTTGGCGTGAGGATTGGGCGCATCGTTTGATCGCGACGCAAAAAAGGCGAGCGCGATGGCCCGCGTGATGCGATCGGGATCCCACGGCGCGCGCCGTCCGTCCCGTTTGACTACGTCAACGAGCGCGTGCGCCGGCTTGGGCGCGTCGTACGTGCCCAGCAATGAACCGGCGGGGTGCGAGACGCTGCTCAATACGACGCCGTCGGCGGCGGTTTGAGACACGGTGTCGAAGGCGGACTTTGGAGCGGTAAGCGTGGCGGTCATCGGGTGCTCCTGGTGCAGTTGCTGCTTGGGCAACGGCGTGTTGAAGCTGCGGTGAAGCTGCTGTGAAGCTGAGATGCACACCCCCGAGGACGTACCGCTTCTGTCGACACCCACCAATGTGGCGGCGACAAAAAAGGCCCCTTGCAGTACATGCAAGGAGCCCTCGGCCACGTACGACCAATAGCGGCCGCACGCAATCCCCGGCTCATCCTCCCTCGAGGGTGCGCGCGGACTCCGGGCATCTGGCAGGTCTTCTGGCTCGGGATTCATCCGCGGGAGCCGCCTTCCCACGGTTACCAAACCGCAGTGGCTGCATGCTCCGTTGTCCTCCCTCACAGCGGCGGGGCCGCCCCGGAATCACACCGGGTTCCCTCTTCGCGCCACATCCGAACCACCGGATGCAACGACCAGAGCTTATGTCTTGTAGCGGTACATCACGTGGTACACAGGCTGAGCTCGCTGGCTTGCATTCACACGTGAGTGCAAGCCAGTTTGCTGAGCCAGTATCGGGACTCGCGGGCGTTCTGTCAAGCGCGAACCGTTGCCAAAGCGCCGGCCTTTACGCGCCGACTACTTTCACGAGATGCGAATGCACGCTGTACGACCGCCGGTGGGCTCAGCGCCGCCGGCCACTGCTGAATCTCCGTGCATCAAGGTGTGTGTGCTTGACCTCGAGCAGCGATGCCGGGGCTGCGGGCGCACCATTGATGAAATCCGTGACTGGAGCGGCATGACGCTACCCGAACGCATGGCGGTCAACGCGCGCATCGGGTTTGGCGGGCACGCGGCTGATCGTCGCGAGGACCGGTAGAGTCGGTCATGCTGCTGCGTCTGACAGTCGGTGCGTGGGGGAGCGAGCCACCGACCGCTGCGCGGCTCAACGGCTGCGCCGACAGCCGCGCAGCGGCCGGTAGCTCGCTCCTGCCAGCTTCGGCGCGGCGCGGAGGGCGCTGACCACGTACGACTGTGCGAACTCCTGCTCTACCCGACGGGCCGCACTGTGCCCGCCGCCCGCCGCCGCTCCCCGAAGGTCGTTGGCGCTGGACGCCGGCTCCGTGAGCCGCTCTCGGCGCAGCCGTTTAGCGGCGAACGGAGTCGGCGTTCAGCGCCCCACGCCGCGACATCCGCGGTTTGCGCAATAGAGACCTGTAGCGCCCTGCTTGACTCGGCGCACTCGCCGAGCGTACGCTCAGGGCAGGCGCGGATCGTGCGCTCTCGTGATCACGGGCGAGCGGAAACGGTAAAGGAGTCCTCGGCAGGTCGGCGCATATTCGCCCCATGCGCTTTCGACCACTTGTCCCGGGGACACACACGGCATGCTCATGGCATCATTCACTGAAGCGTGGACGCTCGATCAGGTCCATCGGTTGCCCGACGACGGCAATCGCTACGAACTGCTTGACGGTGAGCTGTTTGTGACACCGCCACCCTCGCACGCCCACGAACTGCTGGCGTCGCGCCTGCGATCGATTCTTGAGCCGTATGTACGGTCGCATCAGTTGGGCGATTTGTTCGGCCCGCGCTCGGTGGTGCGCATGTTTGGCGCAGAGGTGGAGCCCGATCTCATGTTGCGGCCGAGCAGCGAAGTAGCCGCTGAGAGATGGGAAGACTTGCCCGTGCCGACGCTCGTCGCCGAAGTGCTCTCACCCACCACCGCCGGCCGCGATCAGGGCGCAAAACGCGCGTACTATCAGCGCGTGGGCGTTGCTGAGTACTGGATGGTGAATGGCGTTACACGCACAATCACTGTCGTACGTTTGCGGGGCGATGAATCCGCTGCCACGACACAGTTGGTGTGGCAACCTGCTGGCGCCACAGAGGCGCTGGTCATCGACGTCGCAGCCCTCTTTCGTGGCGTGTTGGGATAACGTGGTGTTTGCGGTGACGATGCAAAAACAAACGCCGTCTCCCGAACCGGAAGACGGCGTTTGCAATGCATTTCACATGTCCAAGAGCGGGAGACGGGACTCGAACCCGCGACATCAAGCTTGGAAGGCTAGCGCTCTACCAACTGAGCTACTCCCGCACTACTCGTCCCACATTGTTGGTACCGGTTCTAAAATCCTGCAAAACACCGGTACACCGGTCCTGCAATGACCGCCCGACTGCTGCGACCAAGTGGTGGGGGAAGGATTCGAACCTTCGAAGGCTTGCGCCGTCAGATTTACAGTCTGATCTCGTTGGCCACTTGAGTACCCCACCATAGCACGCGAACCGCACGTGCGTTGCACATCCTGCTGACAAGCTGACGACCGGAATCGAACCGGTAACCGCCTGATTACAAATCAGGTGCTCTGCCAATTGAGCTACGTCAGCACGCTTCGGGATCGTCAACCCGCATAGTCCGGGCAAGACTGTGAGGTTAACCGCCTCTGCCCCTCAAAATCAAGCGGCGCGGGGGGTGATTCTCGGCCCAAGTTCGCGCGACAGGCTTGGATCTGGGTCGCGGCGTCAGCGATTGGTGCGGGGGGCGCCGGAGGCCGACTCGCTGCGCCGCTCAACGGCTTCGCCGACAGCGGCGCAGCGAGCCGGCCTCGGGCGCGTGCGAGCATAGGGGAGCCGCGGCCGGGAGGTCGGCGCTGGCGCGCGACCTGGGACAGAGCATCACAGGCTTGTAGCGAAGCCGGTATCGGTTGGCACCGCCGTCTCAGATCCCCGGCAGGGAGCGGGCGGTGGCCCGCTCCCCCTCGCACAAATCTCAGCCGGCGCGCCAAACAGTACCCTG
>JAABRT010000151.1:3685-4229 GCA_011390805.1 Gemmatimonas sp.
GGGCCACCGCCCGCTGCGCGGCTGTCGGCGCAGCCGTTGAGCCGCGCAGCGGGTGGTGGCCCGCTCCCCCCACAGCACCGTCAGCCGGCGCGCCAAACAGTACCCTGAGCGGTGTCTTCGATCTGGATGCCGCGGGCCACGAGTTCGTCGCGAATGGCATCGGCGGCGGCGAAGTCGCGGGCGGCGCGGGCGGCTTTGCGGGCGGCGAGGCGCTCGTCTACCCACGTGGCGAGCTGTTCGTCGGTTTCCGTGGCAGCAGGCACCAGATCGAGCACTCCGTCGATCACGTCAAACACACGGCGCGCTTCCATCAATGGCGCCGCGTCATCACCGGCGCGATCGAGCTCACGGTTCCCTTCGGAGATGAAGGTGAACAGTGCGGCCAGCGCCTCAGGTGCGTTGAGGTCATCAAACAAGGCTTCGCGAAACGCCTGTTCGGCGCGCAACGCAGCCTGTGCCAGTTCGGGAGTGCCACCCTCCGCTTCACTCAGTCGACGCGCAAAGGTGCCAATGCGACGCACTGCGGCCTGCGATTGTGCAAGTG
>JAABRT010000152.1 GCA_011390805.1 Gemmatimonas sp.
GCCGACACCAGCTCGGCGTTGCAGCGACTCTTTTCGCTGCGACAAATCACCAAGCGGTATGTCGCCTGGGTGGAGGGCGACGTCGCAGGCGAGCAAAGCGTGATCGATCTGTCACTCCGCCCGGACCCCGACGACCGGCCCCGGCAGATGCACGATCCTGACCGCGGCAAGGCGGCCATCACGGAGTGGCGCGTACTGGCGCGCGCTGGCGGCCGTACGCGCGTGGCGCTCACACCGCGCACCGGACGCACGCACCAGCTGCGCGTGCACGCCGCGCACCCGCTGGGGCTGGACGCGCCGATTGTCGGGGACCGGCTCTATGCGCGACACGCCCCCGACATGGACGAGCGCCTGCTGCTGCACGCGGAGTTGCTGGCGTTTATGCATCCGGTGACCGGGGAGCCGGTGCAGGTGGAGTGTGCCGCGCCGTTTTGAGGGGTGGGTGACGATGTGAGAACTACGCGGTGCGAGGGCGCCCGCGCGCCACGGTCACCCCCTGCACCGCCCGAAACACACCGTCCGTCGCATCATACATGTGCGGCGTGACCTCAACCGACGTCGCATCAGCAGTCACAGTCGCCAACGAACTTGCCCGCGCACCACGACTGCGATTGCTCAAGGTGCCCGCCGTGCTCGCGATAAACGATCCGCCCTCGCGCTGCACGTGCACCACTGTTTCCTGATGGTCGTGCCCCGAGAGCACCACTTCAGCACCCGTGGCCGCAATCGCGTCGAGCATGTGCTCGTGACGCGTGAGCCCCCAACGCTGCGACAGCTCGCCCGGCACCACGTTGTGATGCACCACAAGCACTCGCAGATCACCCGCCGGTGCGGCAGCAAAGCGCTTCCAGGCATCGGCCAACTGCGCGTCGGTGAGCGCGCCTTTGACAGACAAATCACGCGGCCGGCGCGTGAGTGTGTGCAAGCGGATACCAGGCGACGAGTTGAGTCCGACAATCGTCGCGCCCGGCACGTTCAGCGTGGGCTCAAGATTCTTGTCAATCCACTTGCGATAACCGGCGTGAATGAGCGACGGCACACCGAGTCCAACCGGTGCAAACCACCAGGCCGAATCGTGATTGCCGGGCACCACCAGCACCGGTGCAATCTTGCGCAGCCGGCCGAGCAACTTCGCGGCCTGCTCGAACTCACGGCGACGCGCACGCTGCGACACGTCGCCGGAAATCACGATGGCATCAAACGCTCCGTCAGCGGCGAACCGTTCGGCAGCCGCCACGTGTGCCGCTACGTGTGGCCGTCCGTAGTGCACATCGGACAAATGCAGAATGCGCGTTTGCCCGCCACGGTTGTTGTCCGCTTCACTGCGCGCCGGCTCACCTGTTTGACCACCCACCGTGGTCACCGGCTCACTCATGCCAGCGCAGCAATCACAGCGTGGGTGAAGTCATCCGTTGACGCCGTACCACCCAGGTCACGCGTGCGCACCTTGCCCATTTTCACTGTACCCTCAAACGCGTTGCGCACACGCGTGGCGACATCGTTCTGTCCGATGTGATCAAGCATCATGCACGCCGCGAGCAACAGGGCACCGGGGTTGGCGATGTTCTTGCCGGCGATATCAGGCGCAGTACCGTGTACCGCCTCAAAGATCGCCGCGTTCACGCCTATGTTTGCGCCTGGCGTCATGCCGAGTCCGCCCACGAGGCCGGAGATTTCGTCGGAGAGAATGTCGCCAAACAAGTTTGTCGTCACAACGACATCAAACTCTTCGGGACGCATGACCAGATGCATGGCCATCGCATCGATAATGCGGTCTTCAAACTTCACGCGTCCTTCGTACTCGCGCGCCACCATGCGACCGGTATCGAGGAACAGCCCCTGTGAGAACTTGAGGATGTTGGCCTTGTGCACCAGCGTGACTTTCTCGCGGCCGTGTGCCAGCGCAAACTCAAACGCATAGCGCACCACACGCTCCGAGCCGTGACGCGTAATGAGCGCGATCGACTCGGCGGCAGCGCGCGGATCATCACCGATTTTGATGTAATGCTCGTTGCCGATGTAGAGCCCTTCGGTGTTCTCGCGAACCAGCACGATGTCAACGTTCTCGAATCGTCCACCGGGCACGATGGTGCGCGCCGGTCGCACGTTGGCGTAGAGATCAAACGTTTTGCGCAGCGCGACATTCACCGATCGAAAGCCTTCGCCCACGGGGGTCTCAAGCGGACCCTTGAGCGCAACATGTGTGCGCTTGATGGAATCGAGTGTGGCTTCGGGCATCGGATCGCCCCAGCGGCTGACGCCGGCGATGCCGGCGACCTGATGGTCCCAATCAACCTGCGCGCCAGCGGCGGCGAGAATGCGTACAGTGGCGTCAGCGATGGACGGGCCAATACCATCGCCGGGAATGAGCGTTACGGGAGTTGACATCCCCATAATCTGTCAGCCTAGAAGCCCTGCTGGCACCCCACAGCGCGCGCGGCCACGCCTTCGGGGAGCAGAAAATCGAGCGCTCCACTCGTGGGCCACTGCGACTCGTTCAACAGCGACGCCGGTGCTTCGCGAGCCCGACGTGCGGTGGCCGGCAGCTGCTGCAGGATCGGGCCGAGCGTCGCATGACCGGCATACGCCTCGGCCAGGGAGCGCAAATGTGCCTCACGTTTCGCGTCAAATCCAAAGAGCACTTCCCGCGTGTGTCCGCAGGCACCTTGCACGATCGCGTACAGAATCTCCACGCGCACGGCGAAGGGAATCTTCTCGTCGTCAAAGAGCTCCATGGCCATTGGTGCTTCGGGATCGGCGGCATCACGTTCGGCCGCCCGGTAGAGCACGAGAAAGCTTGCGCGATCATCGCCCACCAGCTGGTCAAAGGCCGTCAGGCGCTGCAGCATCGCGCTGTCGCCCAACGTGATGGCTGCAGCGCGCGAGAGCCTGGCGCCCGCGGTGGCCAGCGCGCGACCGGTGAGGAAGTCGCTCATGAGCGGCGAATCGAGAAAGTGCCGGCTGGCCGCCATGTTTTCGAGACCGCGTGTGAGCGCTGCTGAGGCGTCGCCTTGGCGCAGCGCAAGCAGCCCCGCCAGCTCGTTCATGCGGCTGAGATGAATCACGCCTGACGTGCGTCGGGTGACGGGTGCGCCGGGAATGCGCACCAACGCCACCCCGTCGCGAAACCCCCACAGTGCGGGCAGCTGTTCGCTGCGCGCAAAGGATCGCCATACGGCCAGCCACGATGAACTGGTATCACGCGCTACTTCGGCGAGCTCAATCTCATTGTGCGCCGAGTCCGAGTACAGCGCGTCGACCTGCTGATTGAGTGCGGTAAGCGTGGCAACCGGCGGATCGCCCGGCTGCAGACTATCCGGCAAGGTCACGAACAACGATGGCTTCGCGTGATCCGGTCGCCACTGATTGGCGATGCGTTGCAGTGTGACGGAATCGATGGGCGTAAAGGGCGCCAGCGTTGCAACGAGCGAATCAACGGCTTCGCGCAGGCCGCCCATGGCCGAAAGCGACGCGCGTGCTTCAGCGACGGTGAGAGGACTCAGAAAAACGGTGGACTGCGCTTTGCCCCGTTCACGCGAAATATCGGTGGCCACAATGATCGTGGCCGCGGTCGCGCACACAGCGAGTGCGATCGCGATGGCAGCCAGCGTGGCCAGAATTGCCGATGGACGTGCGGTGGGTTGAGCGTCGTTCACAGCAGAAGGGAGAGGGTCGGCACAGCGATACAGGAGCAGCGTGGGGCACTGATCCTCCGTGCAGCAGACGCAACGCGGTGCGCAGAGTCACGCGAGCGTCACGGCAACCGTAGGTACCGTCACACAGCGGGCTCTTTTGTGTCGCTCAGCGAAGGTTGGGCGAGTAGGTTGCATTTCTTCGCCGGATGTCCGTGTGCGTGCCTGAACGTGTCGCGGCCCTCCTTCCTGCCGACGTATCGACCAGTATGGATTCCGCATGGATATGGCCCTGTTCTGCCCCTCTCGCGTGATGGCACGCCTTTCCCGAAACGCTGCCACGGGTCTTGGTCTCGTTGCGTTGCTGCCAGCGCTGCTCACTGCGCAGCCCGCAGCTGCGACGTTTGACCTGTCGATCCCCAACATCATGCGCGGCCCGGAGCACTATGGCCGCGAGCCATCGCAGGTGCGTTGGACCGCCGACGGCCGCTGGCTGTACTTCCGCTGGGCAGAAGCCGAATCGGCGTGGGATGCACCAACCTCGTGGTACCGCGTGCGACCGGAGCCCGATGCGCAGCCTGAGAAAGTG
>JAABRT010000153.1 GCA_011390805.1 Gemmatimonas sp.
AAGCAATGCCACGGTCACAGCAGTCAACGCCTCCATTTCCACCCCGGTACGAGCGGTGGTTGATACCGATCCCTCCACCAATACCCCGGGGAGCGATAGATCAACGCTAAGCGAGACCTGAACGCCCGACAACGGGAGCGGATGGCAGAGAGGGATGAGGTCGGCGGTGCGTTTGGCCGCCATGATCCCAGCCAAACGGGCTGTGGCAAGCACGTCGCCTTTCTTTAACGCGTTGTCCAGTATGAGCTTGCACGTTTCCGGCCGCATCTTGATGGCCCCGCTCGCTACCGCGATTCGTACCGATTCCGGCTTATCAGAAACATCTACCATTCGAGCCGTTCCGGCCGAATCCACGTGACTCAGAGCGCTCGCCGATGGTGACGGGGGGGCTGATGCCACGGCTGTCGGGGGCGGTGAGTCGGTCGTTTCGGGGGTGGGATGTGGCGTGCCGGAGGTGGGCATGGAAGCCTTGGGGGGGGGCGTGTTGCGCATCATTGCGCGAGCAGCGCCGACAGTTCATCAAGCAACACGGCGGTAAGCAACATGGGTGTAATGTTCTGCTGCGTGCGCGACTTCGACATTTCAAGAACGCTCACGGCTGTGGCAACACGACGTGCTTCACGCTCGCTGCCGGCGTTCACCGTGTGACGTACGTGCTCGTGCAGTAACACCGTCAACGCATCCAGCGTGTCGGAAAACGCCCCGCGTGCTTTGCTGACGCCCTGGCGAGCGGCAACCTGTGCACGGGTTGCGTGTCCCTCCGGTGTCTGCGGCGCGAGCGCGGCGTCGAGCAGCTGCCGAGCGGCGGAAAATGCGTCGGCCGTCGCGTTGTCTTCGAGCAGTCGTCCCGGCGCACCGGCCGCCTTGGCGAGCAGATCAGTGCGGGACTCGTCAGTCTCGCCGAGTTGGCGAACTACCGCTTCGTCTTGCAGGAACGCCGACACATCGACCGCGCTGAGCGGCGCCACTCTGACGGTCACGACGCGCGATCGGATGGTAGGTAAAAGCGCTCCCGGCTCACTGCTGGTGAGAATCAGTGTGGTACCGGGTGGCGGTTCTTCAAGCAGCTTCAGGAACGCATTGGCGGCGGCGTCAGAGCCGTCTTGCTGCACCATGCGCTCCGCGTCTCCCACAACAAACACGGCCCGAGGAGCCATTGCCGGTCGCAGTGATGCCGACTGGACAAGCGCACGAACTGTGGAGACGTACAGCCCGTGCATCCCTGAACTCGCGGCCCACAAACCGTCGGCTTTTACGCGTTCTTCAATGATGTCAGCAAGATCGGCGCGCACATCCTCCGCGCTCGGGTCGCTTTCCTTTCGTTTTTCGTGCGGGAAAAACCAGTGCAGGTCGGGATGCTGCAGTTTGGACGAGTAGCGGCAATGCTGACACTGTCCACACGGCTCGGTTTCCTGCCGGGCGTTGGCATTCTCGCACAGCAGTCGCTGGGCCAGCCACAGCGCCAGACGCTGTTTTCCCACGCCGCGCGGACCGGTGAGCAGCAAACTGGCGGGTAGCCGCCCGGAACGCGCTGCGGCGGCGAGGCGGGAACGCAAATCATGGTGGCCGAACACCGGACGGAGAGACATCATTCGAATATGATCCACTCCCTGCTGCGGTGCGAGCGCTTACGCGCAGTTACCGCGATCCGATTGTTTGTTGCGACCACTCTGGTCGCGATGCTGCCGTCTTTCACCGCGGTGCAGGCTCAGACTGGCGCAGCATCGGGCTCCTCGGCTGCGCCGGACAGCCGTGTGCGCGCCCGTGAGTTGGGTGTCGCGCCCGGCGTCTTTGCCCCCGGCACGCACAACGCCATCACCGATGTGCCGGGTGTGCGGGTGGGCCATTCCACCGTGCGCGAGGGAGATTCGCTGCGAACAGGTGTCACCGCGATTGTACCACACGGTGGCGATCTGTATCGATCCCGCGTGCCGGCGGCTATCCACGTTGGCAACGGATTTGGCAAGTTGTTGGGAATCACGCAGGTTGACGAACTTGGCGAGCTCGAGACGCCCATCGCGCTCACCTGTACCCTGTGTATCTGGTCGGTAGGCGATGCGCTGGCGCAGGTGATGTTGGAGCGACCTGAAAATCGCAACGTGCGCTCCATAAATCCTGTAGTCGGCGAAACAAACGACGGCGCATTGAACGCCACCCGCGCCCGTCCGGGAATTGGCCAGGCGCTGCGCTCGGCGCTGGCCGCGGCAGACAGCGGACCCGTGACCGAGGGCAGCGTTGGCGCGGGCACGGGTACTTCGATGTTCGGCTGGAAGGGAGGTATTGGCACGAGCTCACGTGCGCTGCCGTCGGCGGCTGGTGGCTACACGGTAGGCGTGCTGGTGCAGGGCAACTTTGGCGGCGTGCTGCAGGTGATGGGCGTGCCGGTTGGCCCTTTGCTCGGACGCCACGCCTTTCAGCGATTGGTGCGTCCGTCCGAAGGCGGGCCGGGAGACGCGCAGGCGGAACGCGGCGATGGTTCGATCATGATTGTGGTGGCTACCGATGCGCCGTTGCTTGATCGCAATCTCGGTCGCGTGGCAGCGCGTGCGATCATGGGACTCGCACGCACTGGCTCGAGCGCGTCAAATGGATCGGGCGATTACGTGATTGCCTTCTCCACCGCACCATCGGTCCGGCGCGGAGCAGGCTCAGCACCCGTCACAAGTACTGAGCTGTCAAATGAAGCGATGTCAGCGCTGTTTCAGGCGGTGGTTGAAGCCACCGAGGAAGCGATTTACAACGCCTTGTTCATGGCAACCACCGAGAGCAGCGCCGCCGGCACCGTAGATGCAATCGATCTGATACGAGTGCGCGGCGCGCTGGAAGGGGCGGGAATCCGCCCTTAGCTGATTGGCTTGTATACGGCCATGTAGGCCGCGAAGCCTGCCAGCAACGGCATCAGAATAAAGAATGGTCTCGCCAGCGCCGGCTTGCGATAGGGCAGCAGCACCACTGCGCTGAGCACCAGCCAGATCGAGATCTTTACCCAGAGCCACGCGGGGAAGCCCGCGCCATGCTGCATGCCAAGCCGTGCCAGCATGCCGAATCCGCCAACGAGCACGATGAGCGCGCCCACACCGTGGCCAATGGACACGAGCTTGCGCGTGCTGCTGTCGGCTTTTGTGCCGCCGTTTGCGGCGTGCACCGCCACGCCACCGATCGCGACGAACATGAGGGCAATACCGAGGATGTGCAGCAGCAGATAAAAACTGTGTGAGAACATGGAGCTCAGGATTCAGGAGAAGGGATCACGGGCGGATAATGACTTTTCGAAACGCTCACAGCATGTGTGCCGAGGCACACGGTCACACGTTCAGGTTGCTTACCCGACGTCTTCACGATCGGGGTCTGAATCGGCCGGGCCGCGCCAGGGGGCGGCGTCACCACGACCTACCGCTTCGAGTTCTTCGAATAGCGCGCCATCGGCGGAACGTAACGCAGGGGGCGGTCCGGTGAGTCCGGCGGCCAGCGCACTTTCGGGAGACAGGCGGCGGAAACTGGCCAGTGCGCGACTCAGCGCTTCCTGCGATGACGTGCCTACTGCAGACACGTGGCCCATTTTGCGTCCCGGTCGCGCTTCCCCTTTTCCGTACAGGTGCACGCGACTGCCGGGTACGCCGAGCGCAAATGCAAGATCGGGTGGTGTACCGTGAAGCCAGACATCACCAAGCAGGTTGACAATCGCACCGGGTGTTCCGATGGTCACGTCGCCCAGCGGCAGGTCGCACACCGCGCGTACCAACTGTTCAAACTGACTCGTGGCGTTGGCGCGCTCGCTCTGGTGATAGGTGTTGTGCGGTCGCGGCGCCAACTCGTTCACGAGCAACACACCGTCGGTGGTAAGAAACAGTTCCACCGCGAGCAGTCCCACAATGTCGAGCGCGGCTGCAATGCGTGGTGCCAACTCCTGCGCGGCCGAGATCACACTGTCAGGAAGCTCCGCGGGCGTAACACTCCAGGTGAGGATGCCGTTGGAGTGATGATTGCGCGACGGTGGATATACGACATGCTCGCCGTTGGGACGACGGGCTACCAGAACCGACAACTCCACTGCGATATCGATGCGTTGTTCCACCATGCACTCGCGTTCGCCGAGCGCGCGCCACCCCTCGGGCGCACCAGCGGC
>JAABRT010000154.1 GCA_011390805.1 Gemmatimonas sp.
GGCTCTGCGGTACACGCCGTTCACAACAGCGACCACAGAGACGCCAAGACACAGAGCACTGCAAGGGAGTTGTGGGTGGTCCGTTGCAGTTCCACCCTTCGCATCTTTTGCGGCGTGCCGCGATCTGGCGAGCATGCGAGCAGTGCTCCGCGACTCTGCGGCTCTGTGGTAAACGCGCTTAACCTGCCCGCCGTCGCCACGCATCCTCACAGCCCTTCACGATGTCCGCAACAGACGTGATGCTGGTAATGGTGGCCACACTCTTGCCCGCCTGCCAGTAATCAGCATCACCACCGTCTTCAGATGACTTCTTCAGCTGTCGCAACGATCGCAGCGCGTAGAATGTGCGAATCCAGTGCTTGGTCTTGCGTCCGCGAAACATTGCCCGTGCCAAAGGTCCCACCGTTGTACCGAGTTTCTCCACGTACGGCGTGCGCAACACCGATACCGGCACACCGGTGAGTCGCTCGGTCAGCACAATGTCACTTTCCGCAGCCTGCACAATCGCCTGCTTGTAGCGATCGTCCGCCGTACATTCGTGTGTGGCGATAAGGCGTGTTCCTACCTGCACGCCCGCGTATCCCATCGAAATGAGATCGGCAAATGGTTCGGCACTGCCCGCGCCGCCGGCCGCTACCACAGGCAGCCCCAGATCGTGCACCTCTTCAAGCAGCGCGTGCGCCGAATGCGCACCGGTGTGTCCGCCCGCGCGGTTATTCACCGCAATCAGTCCATGCACCCCACCGTCGCGTCCCTTGAGCGCCCACTTGCGTTCGGTGATGTCATGGTAGACCACGCCACCAACCGACGACACGCGCTCTACCACCCAGCGCGGATTGCCCAGTGAGGTGACAAAAAAGCGCACGCCTTCTTCGAGTGCGATGTCTACCCACTTGATCATGCGTTCGTGATACGTTTTTGAAGACGCTTCAATGAGCGCGTTCAGCCCGATCGGTGCACCACCCGCCAGCTGCGTGATTTCACGCAGCCCCGCGCGATAGTCGCGCTTGTGTACGTAGGTAAGTGAAATCGGTTGCACCACACCAATCCCGCCCGCGGCTGATACCGCCGCCACCAGCTCCGGATTGCTGCACGGATACATGGCGCCGCCAATAAACGGCACGCGGATGTTGGCGTGTGCGGTGAGTGCGGTGGACAGCGCCGGAGTTGACGCGTCGGCTTGCTGGCCGAGGGAAGGTGGCAAGGCAGGGGGACTGAAGGGAACGCGGCGCGGTGTGCCCGGGGTTGGTCTTACAGGAGAATCGCGCTTGCGCTCCGCGTCCGCAACAGGGAGACTGATCAGATGACAGTACTCGTAACCGGAGCCACCGGATACATTGGCGGACGCATGACCTCGCGGCTCGTTGAGCGTGGGCTGCGCGTGCGATTGCTCGTGCGCGACCCGCGCCGGCTTCGCGGACGCTGGTGGGAAAACGATGTGGAGCTCGTGCAGGGTGATCTGTTCGACTTCCCGTCGCTCGAACGCGCCATGGACGGCGTGAGCGAGGCGTACTACCTGGTGCACTCCATGGCCGCCGGCGATGACTTCGAGGAGCGTGACCGCATCGCCGCGCGCAACTTCGTACACGCCGGCCAGTCGCTCCGGCACTGCATCTATCTCGGCGGTCTGGTACCACCGGCGCACGATGTGTCGCGTCATCTGCAGAGCCGGGCCGACACCGGTGCGATTTTGCGTGATGGATTGCCGGTCACCGAGTTTCGCGCCGGGCCCATTGTTGGATCGGGATCGGCGTCGTTTGAAATGGTTCGCTATCTCACCGAGCGATTGCCTTTCATGTTGGCCCCGCAGTGGATCACCAATGAGGTGCAGCCCATTGCCGTGCGCGACGTACTCACCTATCTGCTCGAAGCGCGGTTGCAGGAGCCGGCCGGTGTTGTTGATATCGGTGGTGCCGATCGTTTGAGCTTTCGCGATATGCTCAGGCAGTACGGCGAAATCCGCGGCCTCAAGCGCGTGATCATTGCCGCACCGGTGCTCGCGCCCACGCTGGCCGCGCAGTGGATTGACAAGGTCACACCGATCCCGCGCACCGTCGCGCAGCCCCTTATTGAAGGCATCGTGCACCCGGTCGTGGCTGATACCACGCGCGCCAAAGAACTGTTTCCCAACATCGTGCCCATGGGCTATCGCACCGCCGTGGAACGGGCACTGGCGCGGCTCGCCGAACGGGCGGTGGAATCACGGTGGAGCGACGCGCTTGGCGCCGGTGATCAGTACGAGCTCACCGACCGCGAAGGCGTGCTCGAAGAGACACGGGCGCAGTACGTGGACGCTACGCCGGAGCAGGTGTTCCGTGCGTTTTGCAAACTCGGCGGCGACCAGGGCTGGCTGGCGTGGAACTTCCTCTGGCGCGTGAGGGGTTTTCTTGATCGGCTGGTGGGTGGGCCGGGGTTGCGGCGAGGACGTCGCAATCCCGAACAGCTGTTGCCCGGTGAGGCTGTCGATTTCTGGCGGGTGGAGATAATCGAGCCTCCCCGGCTGCTGCGTTTGCGGGCCGAAATGCGGGTGCCCGGCAAAGCCTGGCTCCAGTTCACCGCGGTTCCTGAAGGCTCCGGTACACGTCTTCTGCAAACCGCGCTTTTTGCCCCGAGGGGACTGTTCGGGTTGCTGTATTGGTACGCGATGTATCCGGCTCATCTGTTTATCTTTGGCGACATGGTACGAGCAATCGCAAAACTGGCGTTATCCGAACCCGCGTCGGCGCTCCCCGCGCCCGTGCGGACGGCTGCGCGTGAGGCACGTCCCGAAGTGGGTCGCGCCTCCGCGCCGCTACCCGAAGCCGGATCAACGCATCGTCCGCTTCCCGAGGTGCGTGCGTGAGCGCTGGTAGCATTGGGCTGTGGCTGATGGCAATCGTGCAGGGCAGTCTCTTTGTCGCACTCGTATGGCGCCTGCTTCCCGGTCGCACCCGTCGTCCGGCGGTAGCGCCGCGCCTGGAGCCGCGTACCGATACGTCGGTCTCGGTGATCGTGGCCACGCTCAACGAGGCGCATCGTATATCGCCTTGCCTTGACGGACTCATGGCACAGCCGGCACCGCTCAGTGAAATCCTCGTTGTGGACAGCCGTTCAACCGACGGCACCGGCGAGTTGGTGACACGTGCCGCGCAGCGTGACGCGCGCGTACGCCTCATCACAGATGACCCGTTGCCGGCCGGCTGGGTGGGCAAGGTGTGGGCGCTCGAAACAGGGCTGCGTCAGGCCAAGGGCGAGTGGGTGCTGGGCATTGACGCCGATACCGAACCGCAGCCCGGCATGATTCCCGCCATCATCGATGCCGCTGAGCAATACGGTTACGATGTCGTCTCGTTTGGTCCGCGATTTGCCGGCCAGTCCAGCGCCGAACGTTTTGTGCAGCCGGCCATGCTGCTTACGCTGGTGTACCGTTGCGGCGCCGCCGGTGCCGACGATCCGCCGCCGGACCGGGTGATGGCCAATGGACAGTGTTTTCTGGCCCGCCGTGCCGTGCTCGAAGAACACGGTGGCTACGCACCCGCACGCGCCTCATTCTGCGATGACGTGTCGCTGGCACGCCATGTGGCGGCGCGCGGCGCCCGCGTTGGTTTTCTCGACGGCTCACGCGTGATCGGCGTGCGTGCGTACTCATCGCTGGGCGAGATGTGGCGCGAGTGGGGACGTTCTTTTGACCTCAAGGATGCCACCCCCATGTGGCGTCGCTGGTTCGATGTGGCGCTGGTGTGGAGCACGCAGGCATTGCCGCTTCCCATGCTCATCACACTCGCATTGGCTGGGATGTGGCCGGCACTGGGCGAACTGTCGGCCGTCAATCTGCTGTGGATGTTCAACGCCGCCGCACTCATCGCACGCCTGCTGATGCTCGTGGCCTTGCGCGGCTCATACGCCGAACGCGGCTGGCCGTTCTGGCTCTCGTTCCTGTCTGATATCCCGGCCGCTATCCGCCTCACGATCAGCACCGCACGTCAGCCACGCGCCTGGCGCGGTCGGGCGTACGGCGAGTTGGAGCCGGCCACCTAACGTCGGTAACGCGCAGCGTCCGGGCTACTGCCCCGGGTTACTGGCCGGGGCTACTGCCCGGGCTGCTGCCCGTGAGGGTGCGTTCGCGTA
>JAABRT010000155.1 GCA_011390805.1 Gemmatimonas sp.
GAAACGCGGAGAACTGCATGCAACACAGAGGCGCGGAGTCACAGAGGTTTTTGGGGAGTGCACCTCCCATCACTCTGCTTTTCCTCTGTGTCTCGGTGCCTCTGTGGTGTGTAGCAACTGCATCAAACACGGAGCCGCGGAGACACAGAGATTGTTGGGGAGTGCACTTCCCATCACTCTGCTTTTCCTCTGTGTCTCGGTGCCTCTGTGGTAAAAGCTTTTTCCCGGAGCGACGCGAGTCGCGTGTCCACTGACTCAGGAGTCAGGAGTTTGTCGGCAATCGCCGCCACTTCTTCGGCCGTTTGCCACGCGCGCTCGAGTTCTGCAAGTTCGCCGAGCAGCGCGAGTCGTTCGCGCTCTTCGTGTACTGCCATTTCGATGGCCAGTCGCGCCGGTTTCGGGATGTACCCGATGTCACCGGTGTCGCCCATCGTTTGTTGCGCGCCCCACACACGTCGCTGATTGACGGCCCACGACATCAGCCCTTCCGATCCCCCGGCATCTTCAATGAGCGACACGGCGTCCTGTACCCGCGAGCCAGGCGCGCCGCCGCCGTTTACACGTGGCAGCATTTTGGCGAGCGCACTGCGCGCCAGTTCATCGGTGAGCGTCACACGTCCCTGCTCTGAGTTCTGGCCGTTGCCGAACCACGACTTAAGCGTGAGCTTGGGCTGCTCCAGCCGCCGTACCCAGCCCACTTCAATCGCCCAATCATCGGCACTGCGCGTACCCGGGATAATGCGCGGATTACCGATTGGCAAAAACCACTTGCCATCGGGATGCGCCAGCGGCGTGAGACTGGCGCGCTGATTCTTGGTCAGCATGATGAGATTGAACGAGTGCGCGATGGGCAGCAGCGCAATCAGTCCTGCGCCTGACGCAACGGCGCCCCCAACAATCGCTGCACCGCCTGCCGCGAGCAGTGAGCCACCGATAATGGCCTTGCGACGTCGTCGTCCGAACTGATCACCGTAGCGCCACGCGGCAAACTCCGGACGCAGTGGTCGTCCAACGCGTACCAGTGTTGTTCCATCACCCCAGCGCGCCAGACCGATGTTGTCGGTGGACATGCGAACGCTGGTGCTCCGGTACGCTTTCTCGGCTTGCTCGATTGCCTCGTAGCGCGACTCAAACGGCGCCAGATTCCATCGCTCGCACTTGGCACACACCACCCACAGCCGTCCCCTTTCTGCGTCGAAGGCTACGCGACGCCCCACGGGGAAGGCTTCGATCACATCGTTGGCGCCCAGCTCGGCGTTGCAGTGCAGGCAGTGATGATACATGGCGTCAGATAGCGCCACCGAACTCACGGGCGTGCCTCTGCGTCATGCGAACCCGACGCGGCGCGCTCGCGAGCATCGCCGGCGCTCACTTCGTCGGCCGAATCACGCAGCGCGTCAAGCCTGCTTCGCAATGCATCGGTCTCAAGCAGTGAATCCGAGATGCGCGCAATCTCTTCTGCTTCACGCCACGCCGTCTCGAGCGCGGCCAGTTCGCCTTGCATGGCACGGCGTTCGGATTCTTCGTGCAACGCCATTTCCAGCGCGAGGCGTTCAGTGGTATCGAGTGTGTGAAATGCGCCAACCGTCTTTACAACTTGCAGTTTCTTTGGAGCGCTTCCAAGAGTCAGTCGCAGCGCGTGCGCTCCGCGTGATTGCGCCAGCGCACCCAACGCCTGCTCTGGACCGCCTGACGACTCCAACCATGAGACCGCCTCCGAAACTTTGCGCTTGGACCCGCCGAAGCGGTTCACCGCCGGCAGCAGCTGTTGCGCGGCGCGTGAGGCGGCGACACCGGTCAGGATCTCGGTGCCGCCAAAGTGCTCAACGCGCAATGCCATTGGCTCCCCCGATGCTGATGGGTGCAAGAGCGCGGTCATGCGGGCGTGTCGGCGACGTATATCAAGCAGACGTCCGTCCGCCGTGCGCACGGTGGCAATTTTTTTGTCAGGGCTGCCGTTGATCAGCGCGTCCCACAAACCGCCGTTCGCGAAGACTCCCGAGAACGCGCCGATACTGGCCCCGGCCCACGCGCCGCCAACCACCACCAGGCTCGCCGCCCCCACCACCCCACCCGTCATCGCCAGCTGTCGCCTGCGCCGCCGCCCGAACTGGTCGCCATAGCGCCACGCCGCGAACTCCGGGCGCAGCGGCTCTCCGATGCGAATGAGATCCAGCCCGTCCGCCACACGCGCCAGCCCCACGTTGTCGGTGGCCACCCGCTTGCGCGTGTCCCTGTACAGCCGCTCGCACGCCTCAATCGCCTCCCAGCGCTCCTCGAGCGGCGAGAGGCTCCACCGCTCACAGGCGCGACAGACAACCCACAGACGCCCGGTCTGCTGATTGAAGGCCACCCGCCGCCCCACCGGCATGGCTTCGAGCGCCTGATTGCGGCCCAGGTCCGCCGAGCAGAAAAAACAGGTCGTAAACATGATCTCTCCTACGCAACGACTCAGCGCCAGGTGCCAAGGGAGGTAGGCACACGCCCTCACACTCTCTAACTTTAACGGCTTATGAGTCACGCAACCGTCTATCTCGATCACGCGGCCACCACGCCCGTACGCAGGGAAGTGCTCGAAGCCATGCTGCCCTGGTTCAGCGCGCGCTTCGGCAACCCGTCCAGCGTGCACCGGTTCGGGCGCGAAGCCCGGGTTGCACTCGACGACGCGCGTGATCGCATTGCCGCCACCCTCGGCGCGCATCCGGACGAAGTGTGCTTTACGTCGTGCGGCACCGAGAGCGACAACTTTGGCGTGATCGGCGCCTGGCGGGCGGCACGACAGCACGGACGCAGGGCGGTACTGTCTACGCCAATTGAGCACAAGGCGGTGCTGGCGGCTTGTCATCAGGTGGTGCGCGAAGGCGGCAGCGAACGGTTTGCTGCGATTTCGCGTGATGGCGTGGTAGACGAACACAGCTGGCGCGATGCGTGTGATGATCAGTTGGCCGTGGCCAGCGCCATGTGGGTAAACAACGAAACCGGTGTGGTGCAGGACATTCCCGCCCTTACCGAAACGGCCAAGTCGAGCGGCGCACTCATGCACACCGACGCCGTGCAGGCCTTTGGCAAGATCGCGTTTGATTTGCGTTCGCTGCCTGTTGATCTGCTCACCATCAGCGGCCACAAGATCGGCGCGCCCAAAGGGATTGGTGCGCTGTTCATCAGACGCGGTGTGGAGCTTGAACCGCTCATGCACGGTGGAGCACAGGATCGTGGGCGACGTCCGGGCACGGAGAATGTGCCGTACGCCATTGGACTTGCGACCGCGTGTGAACTCACGGTGCAGGAACGCGACGCCCACTGCGCAGAACTGCTCGCCATGCGTGAGCGCTTTGAATCGCGCGTACGTGATGCAATGCCCGACGTCGTGATTCACGGCGCCAATGCACCGCGCGCGCCGCATGTGACCAACCTCAGCATTCCCGGCACCGATGCCGAAACGCTGCTCATGGCGCTCGACCTGCGCGGTATTCTTGCATCGGGTGGTTCTGCATGTCAGAGCGGCAGCGTGGGCATGTCGCACGTACTCTCGGCCATGGGTGTTGCACCAGACATTGCACACGGCGCACTGCGCGTGTCGTTTGGTTGTTTGAATGATCACGCCGGTGTCGATCGCGCCGCCGACGTGCTGGTCACGCTGGCGCGCAAGGCGCGCGGACTGGTGACGGCGTAACATGCGCGAGCGCGTCGTGGTCGCGATGTCAGGCGGCGTGGATTCTTCGGTGGCAGCAGCCGTGTTGTTGGAACAGGGCTACGATGTGGTCGGCGTGACCATGAAGTTGCACGAAGACGGATCCGACGTGCCCGATAAGCCCTGCTGCTCGCTCGATGCCACGAGTGACGCACGTCGTGTATGCGAACAGCTGGGCGTGCCACACTACGTGCTCAATCTGGTGGACGTGTTCACGCGCGATGTCTTTGACGATTTCGTGAGCGAGTACGCGGCGGGACGCACACCGATTCCCTGCGTGCGCTGCAATACGTTCACCAAGTTTCGCGATCTGGTGCACAAGGCCGACGCCATCGACGCGCAGTGGATTGCCACCGGTCACTACGGAC
>JAABRT010000156.1 GCA_011390805.1 Gemmatimonas sp.
GCTGCGGAAGATCCGCCGAGGCCGGCGCCGATGGGGAAGTCACTGTCAATGCTGATGTGCACGTTTTGCAGGCCGGCGTGCTCAGAGGCGGCGCTGGCGAGTGCCGATTGCGGCGGTGTCTCGTTGGGGCTGAGCGGGCGCAGTGTAACGGTGGCTCTTCGCTCGATGGCGATATTGCATACGAAACCGCCTCGCTCCTCAGGAAAGGGCGGGACGTCTGTCCAGCCACCCCCGAAGTCGAGGCGGGTTGGCGCGCTCGCGGAGAGCGACGCGATATTCGTCATGCGGTGCTACTTCTTCTTGGCGGCTTTCTTGGCCGGGGTTTTGGCTGCCTTGGCCGGGGCTTTGGACGCGGACTTGGCGGCTTTGGCTGGAGCCTTGGCGGCCGTCTTGCCGGCGGCCTTGGCCGGAGCCTTGGCCGCCGATTTGGCGGGCGCCTTGGCCGCTTTGGGCGCCGGGGCAGACTTCGCCGCCGGTGCTTTGGCGGCCTTTGAAGTCTTGGCCGTGGCCGACTTCGGCGCGGCGGCTTTGGCTGGTGCCTTGGCCGCTGACTTCGCGGCCGGCTTTTTGGAGGGAGGCGTGGGTTCCGGTTCCGGATCGGGCTCAGTCTCTGCGACTGGTGCCGGGGCCGGCTTGGGAGCGGGTTTGGGCGCGGCTGCCGGTTGCGGCGGACGCACATTCAACGGCTGCGGCTTGGGCGCGGGCTTTGGCGGCTCCGGCTTGGGCAGTGCGCCATGCTTCTCGATGTACGCCGCTTCGGCTTCGGCGATGAGCGCTTCCGCTTCGTCGGAGTTCATCTGACCGCGGCGCACCATGTAATGGATGAGCTCGCGTGCACTTTCGATCGCGAAGGCGGTGAGGCCAGCGGCGGATCGGATGACGGCGGTCATGGAGGCGGACATGCGGCTGCCGGCTTCGAGACTGATCTCGTGCGCTCGGCGGGCCATTTCAGCGGCGGTATCGCTGGCGTCAGCACCGCGATGCCCCGGTCCGCGTCGCGGCGGTGGCGACGCTGGTGCCGGTGTTTCGGCTTCTGCTGACGAATCGCTATCCAGCGAACTATCGGCCATGGACAATGGATCTCCTGCCACCAGACTACAGTCGAACAGATCGACCGGTCGGGGCAATCAGGGACGTTGCGGTCCCGGTGTGAAAGCACATTAGCACGCCAACTCAGCGCCCAAGGGGCAGCCGACGCCGGAGTGAGTCGAACGTGAGCGCTGTAACTATATGATTTCTGGTAGTCTACGCAAGGTACGGTGACGTACTTTGAGAGGCTTTGCCGCTACTATTTTCTGTCAGGGGCAAAACAACGCATTCGCAGTTATTACGGATACGCATCACTTTAACGCGTCAGTATAATAACACAATATGGCCACTATGGCATCTCAACCACTGTCCGAGATAAAAATTCTTGATCTCTCCCGCGTGCTTGCCGGACCGCTGTGCACAATGATGCTGGGCGATCTCGGTGCTGATGTCATCAAAGTGGAGCGTCCCGTATCCGGGGACGACACGCGCGGGTGGGGACCTCCCTTCGCCAGCGATGGGCAGAGTGCCTACTTCAGGAGCGTGAACCGCAACAAACTCAGCGTGGCCGCGGACCTTGAATCTGCTGACGACCGGGGCTGGTTACGCCGGCTGATGCTGGATGCCGATGTGGTGGTGGAAAACTTCCTTCCAGGCGCACTGGCACGAAAAGGGCTCGACGCTGAATCGATTCTGGCCGAAGCACCGCAGCTCATCTGGTGCACCATCTCCGGCTTTGGCCCACACAGTCAGCGTCCGGGCTACGATTTTGTGGTGCAAGCCGAGTGCGGGTGGATGTCGGTTACCGGTCCGCGTGACGGCGCCCCGCACAAAGTGGGTTTGGCGCTGGCCGATGTCATCGCCGGCAAGGATGCGGCGGCGGCGATTCTGGCCGCGCTGCTGGCGCGTGGGCAGGGCCAGCGTTCCGCGCGGGAGCGGCAGCTCCACATCTCGCTGCGTGATTCCGCGACCGCTGCGCTCATTAACGTGGCGCAGAATACGCTGGTGAGCGGCGAGCCACCCGAGCGATGGGGTAACGCGCATCCCAATCTGGTTCCCTACGAGCTGTTTCGGGCACGTGATCGGGACATCGTGATTGCCGTGGGCAACGACCGGCAGTGGGCCGACTGTGCGCACGTGTTTGGCCTGGTCTCGCCGCCGCCCGCCTCGCCCGTGCCGTGGCCAACCAATGCCGAACGTGTGTCGCATCGCGCCACGCTGATCACCAGTGTGGCGGCAGTAATCGCCACCGATGATGCAGACGTGTGGATGCGACGGCTGGCGGCCGTTGGCGTGCCCTGTGGCTTGGTGCGCACTGTACCCGAAGCGCTCACCGCAGTGTCCTCTGACGGGCGCACCGGCGTGGCTCCCGCGACAGGTGGTACGGTGCGTCTGGCGCCGCCGCAGCTCGACCAACACGGGGATCGGATTCGCGAACACGGTTGGGGCGTCTTCGGCGGGCAACAGCTCTGACGGTGTGACAGTGGCCGCTCGCACAAAAACAGCTGCTGTCACACGCTGAGCACGGTGCCGGGAGTTTTCTCTCGGAGGACAGGGGCGCGCCGTCATACTCCCGCGGGGGCTCCAAGGTGTCACGCCAGAGTACGCTAAGCTGCTTTGGTGACGCGAGTTACAGCGCGTCAAGGTGTGTTACGCCGGAGCGGTCGGTTCGTCTTTCCATTGTGACGACCGCAGCGATTCTTTTTCCGTTTCCTGCATCTGAAGCATTGTCCCGGAGTTCGCTCCGGGGTTATCCTAGCGCCGTGACCAATTTTGACGCGGTGGTATCGACGGAAGTCGATTCGGATCAGGATATCATTTCACGGGTGATTGCGGGCGACCGCGATGCATTCGCGACTTTGATAGGTCGGTACAGCGACGCGCTGTATCGTCACGCCCTCGGTATGACCGGTTCTCCGGACGTGGCCGAGGACATTCTGCAGACATCGTTTATCAAAGCGTATCACCACCTTGGTGAAGTGCGCGGACGATTCGATGCCTGGTTATTCCGGATCGTAGCCAACGGCTGCAAAGACTGGCTGAAGAATATTCGGCGGTCGCATCTCAGCTACGACGAGGACGATCAACCGTCCAACTACACTACGCCCGACGAAGATCTTGATCGCACGGAGTTGCGTCAGGATCTCGACGGTGCGCTGGCAGAGTTGGCGCCGTCACTCCGCGAGGCGTTCGTCATGAAACATGTCGAAGGCCGTTCTTACGAGGAGATGGCGGATCTACTCGGTACCACCGTGGGCGCTCTGAAGATGCGCGTGCATAGGGCACGTGAAGCATTGCAGGCGCTCCTTGAGGAGAAATACGCCTGATGCTCGAGCCGAATAACACCAACGAAGGCACGGAACGTCCGAGCCTTGGCCGCGAAGCCGCCCGTCCCGCGAGTGGCGCTCCGTTGGCCGATCGTGAAGTCCCGTTGCCCGGCAGCGAGGCGTTCGGAACGACTCCGGCCGCTGTGCACGCCTGGCTGGACGGAGAAGCCACTGAAGCGGACGCCCGTGCGGCCGACGCCAAGCAGGTTGCTTTGTGGAGCCGCATTGCCGACGAAACGAACGCCCGTCGTCGCATGACCACGCCGTCGTACGTGCAGCAGCGCATCATGGACGCACTGCCCGAGGCGCGCCCGGCCATGGCCACCGCTTCCAGCGTAGCTGCTGGTACTACCGCAACGGTGGGTCGCATTGTCATGACCCCGATCGTCGCCATGATGGCCGCCGCTGGCTTCATTGCGCTCGGGTTCCTGCTGGCGTCGTTGCTGGCCTGAGTACCAGCGTCTGGAGTTGAGCGCCGGTCTTCGCCATCTGGCGGGGACCGGCGCTTCTGCTTTGGGTGCTCGGGGGCCCACGGGGATCGCGGCCCGGCGCGTCAACCGCCGCGAACAGCGGCGGACACGCGCCGAGCCGCGACCCCCGCGGGCCTGGCGGAGAGAAGTGCAGGCCGGGAGACGCTTAAGGCTAAGATCGCTGCTTCATGGCTTCTTGAGCGCTGCTTGAGCGCT
>JAABRT010000157.1 GCA_011390805.1 Gemmatimonas sp.
TCGGCGTAATACAGACGCGCGGACCCAGCGACTGCCGCTACAGTCCCAGCGTCAGCGGGCGCAGCCTCGAAGTTCGCGGTGCGCCCGCGTCCACTCGCGACAGAGATAATGGGGAACGGCTCGAATGTCGCTCCTTGCACGATTGCGACAGAGTCAGCATGAATTTTCAGCGCCCAAGCTACCCGAGGATACTCGCCCGGTCCCCCCCCTAACGAACCGAACGGCTGCCGGTCTCCAGACAACAAGTTGACCTTCCACAACCTTCTCTCGGAAACATCGGGAATGATGAGAATGCTGTCCCAAAACTCGGCGGGCCGCATCACGCGCGTGTAATCCCCGGCAACCGTGTCAATGTGCGTTGCCCAAGAGGAGAGGGACAGGCTATCGACCGAACCTGTTTCTCCATCGGCAGTGGCCCCGCAGCCGAGCGCTAAGGATACCAGCGCAGCAACGAAAATCGGCGACTCGCGCAGGCGCCTGAAACGAAGGTCGCATTGCCGGAGCACAAACCTTGATGAAGCAGGGAATGAATCACGCAGCGCCTTCACATTGGACACGCGCTTTGTAGTAGACAGAGCTTCATTCACAGACGACCATTGAGCAATCCTCACAATACGTCCCCGCTCTTGTCGAGAAGAATCGAATGCTCGCCCATCAAACGTTTGAGGCTGTCAACAACCTGGTGTGCGCGCCGCCGGTGCGAGGTTGCAAAAACACGTCCAGCTCGAAGAGTGGAACGTTGCGAGCGATAGCCTTCCGCACCTGACGAGCCATGCGTACTTCGCCATTCAAGTGTCTCCCTTACCACGCAAGGTTGGCCACTGTAACAAACCGCCGGCGGACTTCTGCGACCCTATGTAGCACGGCAAAAAGTTTTCAAACAGCCGCTTAATCAACTCGTAATGCACAAGACATGACAGCTTAATGATCGTGTTGAACACATGGCTTGTTCTCGCAATACGCGCCTGATACGCGTTACCTCATCGATCTTTTATCTTGGTGGTTGTGATTGATGTTCGTTCCGGCCCTAGCGCGCCCCACACGTTGGGGTGGGGGGACACAATGCTCATTTCCAGAGGTGGCCGCTGTGATGCGCCGACACCGGTCAAGGTGCGAGCTACTAGTGCGGATGACGAAGACGAGTCGTGACCTGCGATCCTCAGTCGGTCCGGTGACTGAATCGGTTTGCGCCTCGGCGACTCCACGTCGGCGGCGCGCTGGTCTCGCTATCGGATTGATCACGTTGGTTTCGCTCTTTGGGGCATGCAACCGCGAGCTGGAGCAGACGGACGAGGTCATGCCGACGCAATCCGACGTGGTCCTGCTCCCCGGTGTCGGCGGCATTGCAGGTGTCGCGTGGCTTTCCGACACGCTGGTGGCGGTGCTCGACCGACGCGGCGCCCCCTTTATCACCATCGTCAATGTTCGAACCGGGAGCATCGTTCGGCAGGGAGTCCGGTCAGGTGGTGGTCCGGGAGAGCTGCGCTCTCCAACGGCGCTGTGGAGGAGTACGGACGGCGCGCTCGCGGTCTTCGAGCCGAATCAGCGTCGTGTTGTTCAGTTCGAAGACCCCGTGCGGTCGGATCAGGCGTCCGTGGTTGACCTGACCACGACCGGACCGCGAATGACGCTCCCGCCAGAGGGCGTTCTCCAGTCGTCGGCGGGAATTATTGTCAGCGGCCCGTTCGGCGACACGACGGCCATCTTCGTGCCCGCGTCTCCCGACGCTACTCCTCGAGCCGTCCTCACGGGCCCGCACTATCGCGCGACGACCGAACCGGTACCGCTGTTCAATGCCAACTGGCATGCGACATCCGTGGACGCAGAACGCGGCCTCTTCGCCATGGCGTTCCGGTTCGCTCCCCTGCTTGTCATCGTGGACTCCCTTGGTGCCGTCGTGCATGAGCGACGCGTCGGCACCACCGGTGCACCACGGCGTGACCCGGAGAGTCGAGCTCCCGCATTCTCCAGCGAGGCGTCCGATGTCGCCTCACTGGCTGTTTCGATCCGTGGAGGGACCGTCGCACTACTCTACTGCGGTTGCGACGGCGCGACCGTCACCGACTCGGCGCGGAACGTTCAGCTGTTCGCTTGGGAAGACTCCACAATGCCTCGGTCATTCCGGTTCAGCGGTCGGGTCAGAGCGCTCGCACTCAGCCCTGACGCGACCCGGCTCGTGGTTGGCCTGGAGGATCCCGAGCCGCACCTCGAGGTCGTGCTGCTCGATCGTTCGTTCAAGGAGAGTGCGCCGTGAAGTCCAGCGTGGAACGTTGCGGTGGCCAGTGGACTTTTCGACCTTTGGCTCGGGTTTTTACGGAACTTGCACTTGTGAAAGGCAAGGGTGTAAGTGGACGAATCGAGTTCATGGAGTTTGCCCTTGAGTTACGCAAGAACTTCCCGTTCTTCCTTCACTGCAACAAACGATGGAGCTTCTTCGCTCGTCGAGATTCTTACCTTCGCCGTCGGACTGGAGGGGGCTCATGAGGCAGATTGTATCGGCAGTTGCTCTGGCGCTTTTCGGCGCGTCGAAGCTACAGTCACAGGCGCATCCGACTGATTCCTTGGTCCTCTCACTGATACATGCGGTCAGGCGCGTGTCTGTGCTAGCGTGGATTGGTGGCAGCATTGCTGCAATCGGTTGCACGGATGCTGCATCACGCGGTCGGCAAGAGAGCGCTGGCTCCCCAACGCTGCGTAGCTTGGCGAAAATTTCATCGTACACCGGTGATTCAGTCGTTCGATTTGCCACCATCGCCGGCGCTGCCATCGTAGCGAACGGCGACGTGTTTGTAGCCGATCCCAAGTTGCGTCGAATCCTGCAACTTTCGTCTGACGGAACTCAAGTGACGGAAATCGGCGGCTCTGGTGCGGGGCCCGGCGAGTTCATTGCACCCGATGCAGTTGCGGCGGGCGTGTCGCTGGTCGTCGTACACGATCAGGCACTCGCAAGATTGAACCTGTTCGACACGTCCGGTCGTTTTCTGTCGTCCGCGCCTACGCCGTCGAGTATAGGCATCGGCAATATGGTGTTGTCCGGCGACTCTCTGCTGTACGCGCTCTTCTCAACGGCTCGGGCAAGCGAGCTGCATCGATTTGACATCAGCGATAGCTCCATTCGCTACGCCGGTCAGGTCGGCAGTGGGCTTCCGCATCGGCGTGACAGCGCCCCGAATAACTTCGTCGATCCGGGGCGACTATGTGAGCATCGGGGTCGCTTGCTGGCAACAAATCCTTGGAGCGACGAACTCACAGTTTACTCCCTTTCAGACGGTACACCCGATACTGTGGTCTCGCTCGGCGAGCCACGGCTTCGGGTGCGTTCGTCCGACGACCCGAGTTCTCCCGCTCTTGTTCGTCCTTTTCAGTTTGGATTGGTATGCAACGACTCGAACATCGTGTACGCGTTCAAAGACCGATTCACGGATAGCGTGCACGTCGCGTTCATCTCACCGGATTTCGTCGTAGAATCTGTCACGTCCTACGCAGACCTGGGTGAGCGTCCCGGCCCGCTGATCGGCTTGCGGCGGAACGAGTTGTTCACCTTTCGCGGAGGCGTCGATCCATACATCGAGCGATTTATCATTGAACGAATCAAGGGCCTAAAGTGAATCTGACCTAGTGCTCGGCTGATCTGCTGACGGTGACCGGAAGGTACCGAGCGCGCAAAAAAGCGTTTGCCACGTCGCCGCCCACGAATCAAAGAGCATCTCGTCAGTACGGCAGCTCGTTGATTGCGCGTTCCTCGCTCCGGCCGAGAACCGCACCCGCAATCAACCTTTCGCGATGCTTCGGCGAACGGCCGCCATCGAATGATCGTCGACGGCTTCCCCATACTCGCGCAACACGCCGAACCACGCGGGTCGCTCCTCAGCACCGTCGGTGACGACGCGGGACGATTCAGCCGGGTCCCGGTCCAGCACATAGCGCACGCCCTCGGCGACCAGTTCGCGAACCGTGCGCCCGCGCCGCGCTGCCTCGATCTTCAGGCGGCGGTAGA
>JAABRT010000015.1 GCA_011390805.1 Gemmatimonas sp.
CTGTAGATTGACTTCCCGACGCGACGCGACATACGTTCTGCGTTTGACCGCACCGGGAACACCACCCCAAGGGGATTGACCGGATGAGCACCGCCCGGATTGACGAGCTGCGAGCCAAGTTCGAGGAGAACCCGCGCCGCTATTTTGCGCCGCTGGCCAACGAGTACCGTAAAGCCGGCGATCTGACGCAGGCAATCGCGCTCTGTCGCGAGCATTTGCCCAAACAACCCGGGCATATGAGCGGTCACATTGTGTTTGGTCAGGCACTGTTTGAGAGCGGCGAACTGTCTGAGGCCCAGACGGTGTTTCAGGCGGCGCTCGATCTTGACCCGGAGAATCTCATTGCGCTCAGGCACCTGGGCGATATCGCGCGCGAACGCGGTGACGATCCGCTGGCGCGCCGCTGGTATGAGCGGGTGCTGGATGCCGATCCGCGCAATGATGACATCGCGGCGTTGCTCTCCACCCTCACCGCACGACACACGCCACAGGCCACGACGCCAATCAACGTGCCTGCGGTTTCCATCGACCCGCCCGTGCTGGATCTGGATGCGATGTCTGACTCGGACAGCGCCGATGATCCGTTTTCCGCGCCCGATTCACCGGCTTGGCACACTCCATCGTTCCTCACGCCTCTGGCGTCGGCGGCCGTTCCGCCGGCCAACGATGCAGCGGTCGGTTCTCACGAAGCGCCCGGCTTGACCGGATCAGCAGATGATGACGCCGACGATGTCGACGCTGTGCCCTCGGATGAGCAGTCGTTGGTCGAAGATGCGCCTGTGGGGCAGTATTCTGACCATGCGAATGTTGCGTCGTACGACGCTGACTTGCTCGACCTGGATTTTTCGTCGGATGCAGACGCCGCTGATCAGGCAAAGGCTTTTGCCGACGCCCAAGGTGACGATGCAACGGGCGACGAGGTGCACCATGAGTCGGATGTAGCGACGAATGATGCGGTGGAAAGCTCGACGGAAGGTGGGCTGCACGATGCGACCTTCATGACTGCTGAAAACGCATTTGGCATTGCGTCTGAGAATGCATCTGACAATGCGTCCGAGCACGCATCTGCCACTGCGTCTGAGAACGCATCTGACGATGCATCTGACAATGCCGACGAAGACGTAGCGCCAGACACGGTCGCGAGTGAAACCGGCGCCGCTACTGCTGACGCGTCGGAACCGCTGGATGTGCTCTCGGCAGCGCTCGGTGCGTTTGCGTCGCACGACATTGAGGACGTTGCGCCCGACGCCGCATACGATGCGGAATACGATGCAGACTACGATGTGTTGGCGCAGCAGTCCCACGAGCCCGCGGCGTTTGTTGACGAGGCCGATGCGTTTGAGGAAGGGCTCGTTGCGCAGGACTGGCCCGACACCAGTGCACTTACCACGCGTACGCCGACACCCGCGCACGCGGAGTTGCCGATTGTGCCCGACGCTGGTGATGACGAGCTCGTGCTGGCATCAGACACCGATGCTTTGGAGGCCACGGATGCGGTGTTTGAAGCGCATGTAGCGATTACTCACGATGCCGAGCCCGAGGTGCACGCAGCGAGCATTGATGATGGCGAGCCTGAAGCGCCTGTAGCGATTACTCACGATGCCGAGCCCGAAGCACACATCGCGATCGCTGGTGAGGTCGCGCCCTACGAGCACACTGACGCTGCTGATGATGTCGCGTCGTACGCCCACGTAGATGAAGCCGATGATGTTGCCGCTCCAATCGCGGAGGCCTTCGACGCCAGCCTCGAGCCCGGGCACGATGCCACCGGCGAACAGGAAGAGAATGTCCTGGTGTCTCTCGATGACACGGTGTCTGTGCACGCGCACATCGCGAGCGGCGACGACATGGTCGACACCGATGATGACACGCTGCTGATATCATCGGGCGACGCGCTGCAGGCGAACGACGGCGTTTCACTTGACGAAGATCCACCAGTTTCATCGGCCGACATGCCGTGGCTGTCGTTGCCGGAAACCGAGCGTGAGGCTGACGAACTGCTCGTAATCGATGAGGCGGAACCTGATGCGTTGCCTGTCGCCGAACACACTCTGCAGCAGGATGCGGAGCCCGACGCGGAGCCGTCGACCCCGGTGGCGCCAGCGGCAGCACCGGCGTTTGTGACGGAGACGATGGCCGAGTTGCTTGTGGCCCAAGGGTTTGTCGCACGTGCCATCGATGTGTATGAAGAACTCATCACGCGTCGGCCTTACGATGCCGTGCTGACGTTCCGTCTGCAGGAGTTGCGCGCCATGCTGGCAGAAGAAGCGGCCACCCCGGTGCATTCCGGTACCCCCGTGCATGCGTTCACCCCGGTGCAGTCAGCCACCCCGGTGAACTCCGGCACCCCGGTGCGTTCACAAACGCCGGTGGCTGATATTGCGGCGGTCCCGTTGGCTGTACCCTTTGCCGCGCCGCCCGCCCGTCGCACGGCGCGCGAGCTGTTTGCCTCCCTGGCCAGCATGCGCGTGGCCCGCCGTACGCCAGCGTATGGGTCGGCGACGGTCGCCATGCCCACACCGGCGGATGGTTTGGCCAGTCTCTTCGGGGAGAGCCCCGCACCCGCAGACGACCTTACGGCGCGTGCGATGGCGAGAGCGTTCGGAAGCGGCGACGACGTGGAAGCAGGTCCCTCAATGTTCACTCCATCGGTTGAGGGTGAGCGTACGCATCGTTCGCCTACGCCCGTCGCGGTGCCTCCGGTGCCCTCGGCTCCGGCTTTCTCGTTTGACCGGTTTTTCCCGGATCCGGCCACCAGCGGCACGGCGGCGCAGGCGGTTGAGAACGCGGGAGCTTCGCAGGCGGCGGAAACCGCAGTACCTTCCGGATCGGGCGAGGCGCCGGCCGCCGGTCCGTCTTCAGCAGGCGCCGATCTGGCGCATTTCTCACAGTGGCTGAAGGGGCTTTCCAACTCGTGAGTCTGGTGTGCGCATTGGCGTATTGAATGGTCCGAATCTCAACCTGCTCGGCACGCGTGAACCCGGTCTGTACGGAACTATCACCCTCGCCGCGATCGAAGCGCGTCTGGGTGTTGTCGGCCGGGAAATAGGGGTTGAGATCGTCTGCGCACAGAAAAATGGTGAGGGCGAGTTGGTTGAGGTGGTGCACGGTTGGCAGGGGAAGGTGCAGGGAATCGTGATCAATGCCGGCGCGTACACGCACAGCAGTCTGGCGCTGCGTGACGCGCTCACCGGTGTTGCGCTGCCGTTTGTCGAAGTTCACGTGTCCAACATTTACGCCCGCGAGCCCGAGCGTCAGCGTTCAATGCTGGCGTCGGCGGCCATTGGACTGATTACCGGCCTGGGCGCCGACGGATATGAGTTTGCGTTGCGCGGACTGGTCGCGCGCCTGCAGCGCAATCCGTCCGACGTCGCGTGACCGACCCGCACCGGGCGCGGATCAACGCTCTGCGTGACCGACTGGCCGCGTTGGACCTCGACGCGCTGCTTGTCTCCAGCTTACCCAACATCCGCTGGCTCACCGGTTTCTCCGGCAGCAGCGGTCTGGTGGTGGTGACGGCGCGTGAAGTTGTGCTGCTCACGGACTTCCGGTACGCCACCCAGGTAGAAGACGAAGTCAGCGATGACGTGCGCGTGGTGATTGTAGCGCAAAGCCTGTGGACGGGGCTGTGGGAGGTCCTGGGCGCCCTGCTCACCGTGCAGCGGGTCGGGTTTGATTCGGCGCATCTGGTGCACCGCGATTTCCAGCGGCTGCTCGAAAAGGGCGGACGGTGGCAATGGCGCCCGACCACCGATGTCGTGGAGCAGTTGCGCGAGAGCAAGGACCCCACCGAGGTGGCGGCTATTCGTCGCGCGATCGGCATGGCCGAAAGTGCACTGGCGACTACGCTTTCGCAGATTGCTCCCGGCATGACGGAAACGATGGTGGCCGGCGTACTGGAAAAGGCGCTGCGCGATGCGGGAAGCGAGGACTATCCATTTCCTTCAATCGTGGCCTCCGGCGCCCGGTCGGCACTGCCGCACGCTCGCGCTGGCGATCGCACACTCGCAACCGGCGATTTTGTGCTGATCGATTTCGGGGCCGTGGCCCACGGCTACTGCTCAGACATCACGCGTACCGTTGTGCTCGGTAAGGCTACCGAAGAACAGCGCGAAGTGTACGACGTGGTCAAGGAGGCCAACGCGCGGGCGAGCCGGCTGGTGGAGGCGGGAATGCGCGGGATGGATGCCGATGCGCTCGCACGCGAGTACATTCACGCGCGCGGCTTTGGTGAGGCATTCGGGCACAGCCTCGGGCATGGGATCGGTTTGGAGGTGCACGAGGCGCCCCGACTTGCCAAAACTGCGGAAGCCGTGCTCCCTGTAGGAGCGGTCGTTACCATTGAACCTGGGATTTATCGGCCGGGTTGGGGTGGAATCCGAATCGAGGACGATGTGCTGCTCACTGAGAGCGGCCCACTCGTCCTCAGCGGATTTGATCGTGACCTGCTGGAGATCATGTAAATCGCGAGCTAGTGGCGGCACGTCGGTGCCGCGCGTCCCTCGCCCGACTGCGTTGTCGAGACCGCCAGACATGATTGATCTGCGCTACGTTAAAAAAGTCATTGAGATGCTCGATCAGTCCTCCGTGGACTCCATCGAAATCTCCTCGGATAAAGGCATGAAGCTGCGCATCTCCAAGACGCCGCAGCATCGCGGGGCGACCGTGCAGATGGCGGCCGCGCCGGCGGCGGCTGCGCCTGTGTTGCCTCCGGCGCCCGCAGCGCGTCCTGCCGAGGAGGGGGTACGTGCTGACGCGCCCGCAGCTGAGGCGCCCAAGGCGTCCCTTCTCGAAATCAAGTCGCCGATGGTGGGCACGTACTATCAGTCGCCTGAGCCGAACGCCAAAGCCTATGTGGCCGTTGGTGACCGGATCGCCAAGGGACAGATCGTCTGCATCATCGAAGCGATGAAGATCATGAACGAGCTCGAGTCCGAAGTTGACGGTGTGGTTCGCGAAATCAATGTGAAGGACGCGCAACCCATCGAATACGGACAAGTGCTCTTCCGCATCGACCCCAACGGCTGAGAACCCTGCCATGACGATGGTCTCCGGCGCACAACCCAGCACTTCAGCGCCGGCGAGCCTCGATCTCAAGGCCGCACTGTTGCGCATGGTGACTGAAGGCGCGTCCGACTTGCACCTCAAAGTCGGACGTCCTCCCACCCTGCGATTGCACGGTGACCTGATTGCGTTGCCCATGGCGCCACTGCGCCCTGAGGAGCTGCGCACGCTGGCCGAACATCTGTTGCCGCCCGCGCAGCTGCGCGAGTTCGTAGAAATGCGCGAGGCGGACTTTGCCATCAACGTGCCGGGCATCGGCCGTTTTCGCTGCAACGTGTATCAGCAAAAAGGCACGGTCGCGTTCGCGATGCGTGCTATTGCGCACGCCGCCAACTCGGTGCGTGAGCTCAATCTGCCGCCCGTACTCGAGCAGATCGCCCTCAAACCGCGTGGACTGGTGCTGGTCACCGGTGTCACCGGTTCCGGCAAGAGTACGGCGCTGGCGGCCATGGTGCACCACATCAACGAACGGCGTGCGGCCAACATCATCACGATCGAAGATCCCATCGAGTTCGTGCATCGTGATGTAAAGAGTCACATCAATCAGCGGGAAGTCGGCACCGATACGGTCACGTTCGGCCAGGCGCTGCGCCGCGTGTTGCGTCAGGACCCTGACGTGGTCATGATCGGTGAAATCCGCGACCTTGAGACGCTGGATGTCGCGCTCAAGGCGGCCGGCACAGGTCATCTGGTGTTCTCCACGCTGCACACCACCGACGCCACGCTCACGATCAACCGCATTCTCTCGTTCTATCCGCCACATCAGCAGAACGAAGTGCGCTTTGCGTTGGCCAACGCGCTCGAGGCGGTGGTCTCGCTTCGCCTGGTGCCTCGCAGCGATCAGCCCGGTCGTGTGCCGGCCTGCGAAGTGCTGGTCAACACCGGCGCGGTGCGCGACCAGATTCGCGACCTGCAGGCCACGCTCAATATTCCTGATCTCATCCGCGAGGGCAGCGTCGCCTACGGCATGCAGACCTTCGACCAGTCGCTCATGACCTGGTACAGCAAAGGTGTGATCTCGTACGAGAACGCGTTGTTCTACGCCTCCAGTCCGAGTGAGTTTGCGCTCAAAATTCAGGGCGTCGACGGCGCCAGCGACCAGGCGTTCGACGGTTTCAAGCCGGGTTCAGGCGCCTGACGGCATTGCCGAGGCTGTAAAGCGACCCGCCGCCATCACCGCGGCGGGTCGTTTTTTTTCACCGAATTCGCGCGATCACTAGCGGTTACGGGCACGCATCGCCACCATTCGGCGTGTTCCGATCTGAGCGGCCCGGGCCGTGTCTACCCCGGGATTCACCGACGGATCAGCGTCCCACCAACATCGGTGGTGCGGGCGCGATGGCCCCCAGCCCCATGTCATGTTCAAAAAGGTCCTGATCGCCAATCGTGGTGAGATTGCGCTGCGCGTCATCCGCGCGTGCCGCGAGCTGGGCGTGCAAACGGTTGCCGTCTACTCCGAAGCCGACCGTGAATCGCTGCACGTGCGCTTTGCAGACGACGATGTGTGCATTGGTCCGGCTCCCAGCCGCGACTCGTATCTGCGTATTCCTCGCCTCATCGCGGCCGCCGAAATCACCGGCGCCGATGCCATCCACCCCGGCTACGGTTTCCTGGCCGAAAACGCCGAGTTCGCGGAAACGTGCGCGGCGTCCGGGATCACTTTCATTGGTCCGACGCCCGATCAGATCCGCGTGATGGGCGACAAGGCCTCGGCGCGCAATGCGATGGCCGCCGTGGGCGTGCCGATTGTGCCGGGAACTCCCGGTCCCGTGGAAGACGTCGATGAGGCGCTGGGCTTTGCCCGCGATATCGGTTTCCCCGTGATCATCAAAGCGGCGGCCGGTGGTGGTGGCAAAGGCATGCGCGTTGCCCGCGACCCGGATGATTTCGCCCGGTCGTTCCAACTGGCACGCAGCGAAGCGCTCAGCGCCTTCGGCAATGGCGACGTGTATGTAGAGAAGTTCCTCGAGCGTCCCCGTCACGTTGAGTTTCAGGTGCTCGGCGATTCCAAGGGCAAGGTCATTCACCTCGGTGAACGCGATTGCTCAGTACAGCGCCGTCATCAGAAGTTGATCGAAGAAGCCCCCTGTCCGGTAATGACCCCTGAGCTTCGCGAGCGCATGGGTGAAGCGGCAGTGCGTGGCGCACAAGCGATCAACTACGTGGGCGCCGGTACGGTGGAAATGCTGCTGGATACCGATGGTTCGTTTTACTTCATGGAAATGAACACGCGTATTCAGGTGGAGCATCCGGTAACGGAAATGCTCACCGGGGTAGATCTCGTGAAGGAACAGATCCGTGTGGCCGCAGGTGAAGCGCTCACTGTTACGGAGCTGCCCATCTTCCGCGGACATGTGATTGAGTGCCGCGTGAACGCCGAAGATCCGGCGCGCAACTTTCAGCCGTCGCCGGGTCGCATTGACGCTTTTCATCTCCCCGGTGGCCCCGGCGTGCGCGTTGATACGCACGTGTATGCCGGATACACTGTTCCGCCGTACTACGACTCGCTGCTGGCCAAGCTGATTGTTCAGGGGCGTGATCGCCCCGAGGCAATCCGGCGCATGCAGATCGCACTCGAGAGCTTCGTGGTGGAAGGCGTGACGACCACGATTCCGTTCCTGGCCCGCGTCATGCAGCACCCCAACTTCATGGCCGGCGACGTGCACACCAAGTTCCTCGAGTTTGAGGGCGCGGAGTTGATGAAGGAGCCCACGTAATGCGCGCGGACGTGCTGCTCGGCGAGTCACTGCCGACGCCGTCCGAAGTCGCAGGGCGAGTCGTGGTGGTGATTGATGTCCTGCGCGCGTCCACAACTGTGGTGCAGGCGCTGGCGAGTGGTGCGCGGGCGGTGATTCCGTTTGCCGACGTCGACGATGTGTTGAGCGTTGCGTCGCGGTATTCCCGCGGCGATGTGTTGCTCGCCGGCGAGCGACGCGCGCTGCCCATTGCAGGGTTTGACGTGGGTAACTCTCCGGCGGCAATGACGGCCGAACGCGTGCGCAACAAAACTGTGCTCATGACCACCACCAACGGTACGGCGGCATTGCTGTCTACACATGGGGCGCGGCGCGTCTACGTTGGTGCGTTTGCCAATCTCAGCGTCACGGTGAGTGCCGTTGCTGAGCAGTGTGCAGCGGGTACTGACGTGTTGCTGGTGTGTGCCGGTCAGGACAAGCGGGTTGCCCTGGAAGACGTGGCCTGTGCCGGCGTACTGCTCAACGAGCTGTTGCGCGGGAAGCGCAAGGTCACGCTTGGCGACGCTGCGCTGTTGGCTCGACAGCTTGGCAAGCGCTACGGCGCCGATACATCGCGCATCTCACGCGATGCCGCGCACGCGCGCACGTTAACAGACGCGGGGTTCGTGCAGGATGTACACGATTGCCTGACGCGCGATCACATCGATGTGGTTGCCTCTTACGCTGATCGTCAGATCACGGCGGGTGCATTGTGATCGGTTCATCATTCGCCGGGTGTGCAAACACGGTGGTGAGTCTGTGAGCGGTTCATCGCTGCGCCGGGAAATCGCATCAATTGCACTGGCGCTCTTTGCTGTATTCCTGATTGGTGCGTTGGCGCTGCAACGTGTGCCCGCATCCGGGATCTGCTTTGATGCAACGGGTGTCTTCGGTCCGGTAGGTACGTTCGTGCGCTGCACGCTCGTTGGCGCGGTCGGTATTCCCGGCGCCGTACTTATTGCTGCGGCGTGTTTGGCGCTGGCATTGCGTCTCGTGGGCCGTTTTGGAGAAACGTCAACGCAAGATGCCACTCGCGCGGCCATGCTGGCGGGTGGTGCGGTGCTGCTGGTGCCCGTTGCCATCGCGCTTGTGCGCGGCGGTGAGCCCGAAGCGAGTGCGGCAAGCGGATTGTGGGGCAGCTTTATTGCGCACTACCTGCGCAAGTTTCTCGGCTCGGCCGGTGCCTGGGTGGTGTGGGTGTTGGCCACGAGTGCGCTCACGGTGCTCACCATCAGATGGAATCCGTTGCGCATGGTGATGGCGCCGTCCCCCGGCGCGCGTCCGGCGGTGGCCGCTGAGACACGGGACACCAGGTCGGGCAAAACACGCCCTTCATTGGCGGAGCGCCTGGCCCCGGAGCCTGAGGAAATGCCGGCGGTTGATCCCGCACTGGCGCGTGATGCGTTAGCCGCGTCGACCGTGCGCGACGAGCCGGAACGCAGCAGTGCAGGCGAGGCGCGGTCCGATATGCTTCCGGCAAAGGATGCCAGGCGTCAGCGCAAGCCGGTGCGCACCGACAGCGTGACTGCCGACCTCTTTGGTGCCGACGGCGCTGATGACGACGCACGCGCGATCGATGCAATGGATGATGACTTGCCGGGCACCGGATTGCTGTCGTCACCGCCACCGCGACGTGAAGATGCAGGCCGCGAAGCACTCGATCAGGCGGGCGCCAAACTCATGGCTACGCTGCGCACGTTCAAGGTGGACGGTGAATTGGTGGGGCGCACAACCGGTCCAACCGTCACGCAGTTTGAGATCGAGCCGGCAGCCGGTGTGAAGGTGCGACAGATTGCCGCGCTGGCCGACGATCTGGCGCTGGCCATGCGTGCACCAAGCATTCGCATCGTGGCGCCCATACCGGGGCGTGGTGCGGTTGGTGTGGAAGTGCCAAACCCGTCGCCGGAAACTGTGTTCCTGCGCGAAGTACTGGAGTCACGCGAGTTCCAGCAGGCGCGCGCCGCGTTGCCGGTTGCGTTGGGTAAGGATCTCGAGGGGCGCGCTGTTGTGGCCGATCTGGCCAAGATGCCGCACTTGTTGATTGCCGGTGCAACGGGCAGCGGAAAGTCAGTGTGTGTGAACACCATCATTACCAGTCTCGTGTACCGCCATACGCCGCGCACGCTGCGGTTTTTGATGGTGGACCCCAAGATGGTGGAACTCAGCGTGTACAACACGCTGCCGCATTTGCGTCACAAGGTGATTACCGACAACCGTGACGCTGCGGCGGTGCTCAAGTGGGCGGTAATGGAAATGCAGGAGCGCTATCGGTTGCTCGAAGCCAATGCCTGCCGCAACCTGCAGGAGTTCAACAAGCGCGCGACGGCGCATGAAGCAGGGGAGGGGCCCGCACTCAAGACACCGCGTTCTCCTGACGTGGCGTTTGAAGACCGCACGTACACGGCAGGGCTGCTGCCGTACATCGTGGTGGTGATTGACGAAATGGCCGACCTCATGATGACGGTGCAGGGGGAAGTGGAAACGCCCATTGCCATGCTCGCGCAGAAGGCGCGTGCAATTGGCATTCACCTCATTCTGGCCACGCAGCGTCCCAGTGTGAACGTGATCACCGGTTTGATCAAAGCCAACTTTCCCTGTCGCATTGCGTTTCGGGTGGCCAGTCAGGTGGATAGTCGTACCATCATTGACGGGGCCGGTGCCGAGGCGCTGCTTGGCAATGGCGATATGCTCTTCATTCCACCGGGCCGTTCCGAAGCGTCGCGTTTGCAGGGCGCCTATTTGTCGAGCGAAGAGACAGAACAGCTCATGGCATGGTACGGTGCAGAACGGGATAAGCGCGCGGGCATGGCGGCTGCCGGGGACGCGTTGGCCGAAGAACCTGACATTCTCGAGACCGTGCGTGCACTCGACGCAGGTAATGACGCTGACGATGACGAGAGTAGTACCGACGAAGATCGCGACAGCCGCTTCCGCGAAGCTGCTGAAATCGTGATTCATCAACGACAGGGCTCCACCTCGCTGCTGCAGCGGAAGATGAAGGTTGGGTACGGCCGGGCAGCGCGCATTATCGACCAACTGGAGGAGGCGGGAGTGCTGTCGCCATCCGACGGTGCATCGAAACCGAGAGAAGTGTTGGTGGGGCTGAGCGAATTAGACCGGATATGCGGACGTCAAGGCGAGTAATGTTCCAACTCAACAACGTTCAGCCCACGTATTGACGACAGCAGGCTCGTCCGCGATTGTTGGTGTCAGCGGCGGCACCGGTTTTCCCTGAACGGGACAGCTTGGCCGGCCACCTCCTTCCCGGCCGGAGTGCGAGCGCGCTCTCGGCCAACTGACGTCCCGCAGTGACCATCCTCTCATGAGGTGTTGAATGTCGCTTCGTGTTCTTCGCCACTGCGCCGCGATTCTCGCCGCGCTGATTGGTGCATCATCCGTTCCCACTGCATCACTGCATGCACAAACCGGCACGGTGACCGGAAAGATCACTGACGCCGCTACCGGCGTGGGTGTTGCCGCAGCGCAGGTGCAGATTGCCGGGACGAACTTCGGTACGGTGTCTGCCGATGACGGTGCCTATCGCATTGTCAACGTTCCCGCCGGTACGTACACCGTTATCGTGCGACGCATTGGATATCAGGAAAAGCGCACTGCCAACGTGGTGGTCGCGCCGAGCGGTACCGCCACGGTGAATGTGGCGGTAGACGAAGCGAGCAACACGCTTACCAGCATCGCGGTTACAGGCACACGCAACCGCCCGGAAAAAGTGCTCGATGCGCCGGCGCAGATCTCCGTGATTTCGAGTGAACGCATTGCCGAGCGCCCCGCGGTCACGATTGCCGAAAACTTGCGCTCCACGGTTGGTGTTGATGTGCAGCAGGGTGGTATTGCACAGTCCAACATTGTCGCGCGCGGTTTCAACAACGCCTTCTCCGGCAGCATGCTCATGCTGCAGGACTATCGCTTTGCCGGCGTGCCGTCGCTTCGCGTAAACGTGCCGTTTCTCTTTACCGGCACCAACGAAGACATCGAGCGCATGGAAGTGCTGCTTGGTCCGGCGTCTGCGCTGTACGGCCCCAACTCGGCCAACGGTGTGCTGCACGTGATCACCAAATCACCGTTCGACTCCAAAGGCACCACTATCAGCCTCGATGGTGGTGAGCGGTCGGTATTGCGCGCCGGCATGCGTCATGCCGGAGGCATTGGCGAAAAGGTGGCGTACAAGTTGTCGGGTGAAGTGATGCGGGGTAACGACTGGCAGTACAACGATCCCGCGGAGCCTGTGACGTTCGGCATGTTTGCCCCGCCTGCGCTGCGCGGTACCTCCAATGCGCGCTCGTTTGATCTTGAGCGTTACACCGGCGAGGCGCGTGTAGACATCAGGCCGCGTGACGATATGGAGCTCATCAGCACGTTGGGATACACCAATGTGGCGTCGGGGCTGGAACTCACCGGCGCCAATGGAACGTCGCAGATCAAGGGCTGGACGTACATGAATCTGCAGCAGCGCTTTCGCTGGAATCGCTTGTTCATGCAGGCGTTCGTGAACATGAGCGACGCCGGTAACGACGATGCCAGCTCAACGGGCGGCACGTTCCTGCTGCGTTCAGGGCAGCCGATTGTTGATCAGTCGAGCGTGTCGGCATTCCAGCTGCAACACGGCTTCGACCTCGGCGCCAACAAGCAGTCGTTTACCTACGGCCTCGATTACATCGCCACCAATCCGGAAACGGGTGGTACGATCAACGGGCAGAACGAAGACAACGATAACGTGCGCGAGTATGGCGCCTACGTTCAGTCAACCACGCGTCCCAACGACAAGATCGACCTCTTGGCCGCGCTTCGGGTTGACGGAAACAACGTGATCGATGGCACCTTCCTCTCGCCGCGTGTTGCGCTCACGTTCAAGCCCACATCCACGCAGAACCTGCGCGCAACGTACAATCGCGCGTTCAGCACGCCGGCCAACTTCTCGTTCTTCCTGGACCTGATCCAGGCGCCCAACATCGGCGGTTCGGGTTACGATGTGCGCGCGTTCGGCAATAAGCCCAAGGATGGCTGGAGTTTCCGTCGGGGATGCAACGGCGCGTTCGGCGACTTGTGCATGCGTTCTGCACTGCCGGGTCTTGGTGACTATGGCAACACCAGCGCGGCGCGCGCATTCGGTCCGATTTTTCAGGCGCGTGGCGCAGCGGTGACGCAGGGCATCACGCCCGGAATCATCGGGGCGCTGCAGCAGCTGGCCGGTTTGCCGGCGGCCCAGGCTCAGGCGCTCGGTACGGCACTTGGACAGGGCATTGTCGGGCATCTGGGCAGCCGCACGCCAACTGATGCGCAGCTCGGCACCCGTGTCGCGTTCCTCGGTACGCAGGGCAATCTGAGTCCCTCTGATGTTCAGGATATCGCACCGCTCGAGGCTTCCTTCAACAACACGTACGAAGTGGGCTACAAGGGTGTCATCGGCAATCGTGCCACGCTCGACGTATCCGTGTGGCGCCAGCAGCGCGGAGATGTGGGCACGCCGGCCGGTCTGGCCACCCCCAGCGTGTTCTTCCAGAGCCAGGAGGCGCTGCAAGGGTACATGAACACGGAGATTCGGAACTATGTGCAGGGCGTGCTGGTGCAGCAGGGATTTCCCGCGGCGAATGCCGCGGCGCTGGCCGCCGGTTTGGCCGCCAACATCTCCGGTGGGCTCGCCCCACAGTTTGCTCCCGCGCCGTTGGGCACTGTCACATTCGATGGTGAGAACATCGCGCCCAATGTGCTGTACGCCACCTACTCATCGATCGATCGTGATATCTGGGTCACGGGCCTCGACGTAGCCGGCAGCTTCGCGGCATCCCAGCGTTTTTCGCTTGAAGGAACGTTCAGCCACATGAATCGCAACGTGTTCGAGTCGATTCCAGGCGGAAACGGTGCGCCGCTCATGGCCAACTCACCAAAGAACCGCGGCACACTGGGAGTGCGCTTTGAGAATGCCGATCGTGCGTACACGTTCGAAACGCGCGCGCGCTATCAGGAATCGTATCCGGTAAACTCCGGCGTATATGCAACAAACGTTGCGTTCGCGATTCCGGCTGGCAATGAGGGAGCCGTGCCGAACGCGGTTGGCGGGTTCAATCGCTGCAACCCGGCCCCGGCCGGCACGTTCTGCTACGACAACGTTCCGGAGTTTGTCACGTTCGACATGCAGTTCTCCAAGACCTTTGAAGTTGGTGCGCAGCAGCTGCGTTGGTCCCTGAACGCACAGAATATTCTCGACAAGCGTATTCGCACGTTCCCGGGCGTACCGGAAACCGGTCGACTGGTGATGACGCGTTTGCAGTACTCGTTCTGAGCTGGTTCGCGTAGCTGCTGCTGGCGCGCCGTGCGAGCGCGTGATCTGACAGGATGTCCCGGGGCGGTGTGCATGCAAGCACATCGCCCCGTGTAGTTTTGAAGCCATGAACATCCTGCTCGATCCAGCGGCACGTCCCGTGATCGGCCACCGCGGAAACCGTGCGCACTCGCCTGAAGACACGATCGAGTCGATGCTCGAAGCCGTGGCGCTGGGTGTCGATGCGCTCGAGTTCGACGTGCACATCAGCCGCGATGGTGTACCGGTGGTTATGCACGATGCAACGCTCGATCGCACGACCAACGGAAGCGGGCCGCTTGCACTGCGCACCCTCGCCGAGCTGCAGCAGTTCGATGCGGGCTATCATTTTTCGAATGATGGCGGCGTTACAACCCCGTGGCGTGCGCAAGGCGTGCGCATTCCCACGCTCGACGCGGTGTTGGAGACCTTTCCCACACTGCCACTGATCATTGAGATCAAGGCACCGAAGGCCACGCCCGCTGTGCGACAAACCGTGGCGCGTCATCTGGCCGAACGTCGCGTGATCATCGCCGGCTTCGATGCGGCCAGCGTGCAGCCGCTCATTGGAGGACCGATTGCACTCGGAGCGACCACGCGCGATCTGGTGCGACTGCTGCCCGCCGCTATGCTGGGTTTACGCGGCGCGCCCGCCCCGTTTCAGGCCGCGTGCATCCCACCCGTGCACAACGGCATTCCGGTTCCCGTTGGTCGATTCGCACGACTCATGCAGAAACGTGGCGGCGTCACACACGTGTGGACAGTGAACTCTGCCGCCGAAGCCCGTCACCTGTGGGACATCGGCGTGCAGGGCATCATCTCCGATGATCCTGCGGTAATCCTGTCGGAACGCGCATCGTACCAACCGCGCGGCGCTGCTGCATTGTAAGGCGGGCGGCCGCACCGGCGAGCAGGCCGATAAACAGCACCGCCACAAGCATCAACACGGGCGCGGGCACCGGAAAGACTCCGGCCAGCGCGCTGTTGAGTTTCCCGAATGAAGGGTGACTGGCCTGCCACCCAAGCAATGCAATCCAGCCAAGCATGGCGCCCAGGGCGGCATCGCGCACGGGACGCGATCCTGCGGGTCGCATGAACGAGTACAGCGCGCAGACAAACGGCACACTCCACCAGCCCAGAAACCATGTGGCCACCGCCGTGAGCAGCGCCACTCCGATAACGCGGACAATGAACATGTCAGTTGTTTGATGGAGAGAGCGTGAGTCGTGCGCGGCGCTGCGTGGCCGGCAACGCGCCTTCGGTACGGGGCACCCGGAGTGTATCGAGCCGGCCGGCAATCCAGTCCGCGAGTCGATCATCATAGCGGGCACTGGCGGGATGTCCCGACTGTCCGCCAGGGTAGGTGGCCTGTGCAAATATTTCGTCGCCCATTTCCACCACCATGCGCCAGCTGGCTCCGTGCGTTCCTGCTCCCGTTGAGGGATTCAATGTGCCACTGCCTCCGCGCATGGGAATGTCACGTCGACTGAACGAGGCAATGCGCAGGTAGTGATTGATGTTGGCCGTACGATGTTCCGACCACACCCAGGCCGATGAATCCGGCTGGCCCACGCGTGACACCAGATCGTCGTACGCCTGCTCGAGCGCATCCGCGAGAATGTCATCGCGGTCTTCGACGTCCGGCGTCGCACGCACGTCCCACCAGACATGCGCGGGTTGGTCGAGCAGCGTGGCCGTCATCATGTCGGAAGGGACGGGTCCGTTTTGCGCATCGTCGGGGTCGGCACTCAGCAGTTCGTCCCACAGCAAGCGCGAGACATTGCTCATTGCTGCCTCGAACAACAGCGCGCTGCTGTTGTCGGTGGTGTAGCGCCGATCCCAGGCCTCGAGAATGCGCGCCGCCTGTTGAAGCGACGGGGCTGGCGGTTGATTGCGCGCCGCTTCGAGAAATGCCGGGATGAACGCCACCGCGCGCTCACTCAGCGGTTCGGTTTGATACGCGCGCATGTCTTCGGTTGTGACCGCATCATTCTCACGCAGCAGATTGTTGATGCGCATGGCACGCCAGGGGCGCTCCCAATCATCGCCCAGGTAGCGGGGCTGCACGCGCGGGTCGATCGGCTCCTGGTTGGCCGACGCCAGAAACCCCTGTTGCGGAGCAAACGACTGCGGATAATCGCTCACCGGCCAGTAGCCAATCCAGTCGGCGCTGCGCGAGGAGCCGCTGCGCAACACGTCGCCTCGCCCGTCGCCGGAACGGATGGGGTAGCGACCGGTGGATCGGATGGCGATGGTGCCTTCGCGGTCGGCCGCAAGCATGTTCTGCGCCGGTGCGAAGTAGTTGGTGGCCATATGATCGAGCAGTTCGGTGGCCGTGGTGGACCGCGCCGATTTGTCGAACACTTCCATTTCGCGCGCATCGCCCTCAAGCACCGTCCACCGGTGGGAGATCCACTGGTCGTTAATGCGTCGCAACGGTCCGCGATGGGTGTAGCGCATGGTGTCTTCGCTGATCAGCGTGCCGTCTGGCGCGAAGTATCGTTCCACCCGCCGGTCCAACGGCTCCCACGCGCCGTCAAGCATGTAGCGCGTGGGACCAACCGGGTCGTCAACAGTCTCGAGATAGAAGTCCATCACATCCGCGCCCACGTTGGTGAACGTCCACGCCACGTCGCGGTTGAAGCCAATCACGATGCCCGGCAAACCGGGAATGGTGACTCCGTAAATGTCCATGGAATCGGGCACCACCAGGTGCGCTTCGTACCAGATAGACGGCAGTGTGAGTTCCAGGTGCGGGTCGCCGGCCAGCAGCGCGTGTCCGGTGGCTGACCGCGCGGGCGCTACCGCCCAGTTGTTACTGCCCACGGCATCGGGGCCGCGCTTGGGGAGTCCGAGTGCAACGCGCAAGTCCACATTGCCGATGGCCTTGAGCAGCGCGACCGATGCGGAATCGGGAGCGCCCGGGCCGGGAAGTGTGATCGGGTCGGTGCGCGCCGCCAGCTGCCCATTGGGCTGGATCGGTTCAACGATGGGGGCGTGCATCGGAAAGAGTGCATCCGCGGCGTCTTTGCCAATCAGCGCCGCGGCACGCGCGTGACGCAGCTCGTCCTGCGACGACGCCAGGGTGTATCCCATGCGATTGAGCAGATGCATGGTCTCGACTGCACTGTACGTATACGGTGCGCGGCCGAGCAGCTTGTATTCGAGTGGATAATCACGCCGCGCGAGCTGATTGCGCCACGCGTTCACGCCGTCAGCGTACGATGACACCATGCGCCATGTCGCCGTAGACGTGTCGGCGTTGGCGACGCGTCCTTCGGCGGCCCGCGGCATGCCGAGCGCGCGCGTGGACTGGTCGAGCGGGAGTGCGACATCGCCCACCAGTTCGGTCAGCGTCCCCCCCCCGGCACGCGTTTGCATTTCGATCTGGAACAGGCGGTCGCGCGCCACCACGTAGCCCAGCGCACGGTAGGCATCGCCGGTGGTGGTGGCAAAAATGTGCGGCACGCCCCGGTCGTCGTACGTCACACTCACCGGTCCTTGCAACCCCGGAATCGTGCCCTCGGCGATGTCGGGCAGTTCGGCCGTACGTACTGCGGCGAACAAACCGTTGGCCGGATCGAGCAGCGGTCCGATTGGCGGCAGTGGTCCCACCGGCCGGGCGCCTATGTAGCCGACAACGAGCAGGACGATTACGGCGATCAGCGAGCCGGTGCGGGAAGAGCGCATCAAGTACCCAGGGTGGAATCGTGAAGCGGAGTCAGTCGGTGTGACGGGACACACACACCATGGCAGTAAAGGTGCGGCGCCGTACCAACCGCGGCAATACGGGAGCTCACGGTGCGCGCTCAGGATGACGCGCGCAATAAAACGGTGAAGCGGATTTCAGAGTTGGTTGTAACCTCAGCCCATGACAAAATCACGGCAGGCACTCGGGCTCCTCGGGGAGCGAATCGCGGCTCGCTGGTTGAGCCGCCAGGGCTGGGACATTGTGGCGCATCGCTTCCGCAGCGGGCACCGCGACGTCGACCTCATTGTCCGTCAGGGGGGGGTGGTAGCCTTTGTGGAGGTCAAAGCGAGGCGGGGGGAAGGGTTCGGGTCGCCGGTGGAGGCGGTTCACGTCAGAAAGCGGCGTGAACTGTCGAGGTCGGCACAGGTCTGGGTCGATCGGCACGGACCGCCGGGCGCGCTCTACCGCTTCGATGTGATCGGAGTCCTGCTCGATGGCGAGCGGGTGCGCATCAGGCATGTCCCTGACGCGTTCTCGCTTGTCGGGGGGTAGGGCGATATTGTGGATAACCCGGGGGTTGTCCACGAAAACATTGTTTCGTATTTTGTTCGGGTATTGGACAAGTTCTGGCGCGAGGTAGATTTTCTTTTGCCAGGGCATGGCACCTCACCTTCACCAACACGGGTGGAACTATGGCTGTCTCAACATCGCACGACGACAAGCGCAAGGCCCTGGCGCTCGCCATCGCACAAATCGAAAAGTCGCATGGCAAAGGCTCCATCATGCGACTCGGCACCGACTCAAAGGTGCGCGTGGAATGCATTCCAACCGGCGCGATCAATCTCGACGCCGCGATTGGTATCGGTGGAATCCCGCGTGGTCGCGTCACCGAAATCTACGGTCCTGAATCCAGCGGTAAGACCACGCTCTGTTTGCATGTGGTCGCCAACGCACAAAAGGCGGGCGGTGTCGCCGCGTTTATCGACGCGGAGCACGCGCTTGACACCGAATACGCAAAAAAGCTTGGCGTTGACGTCGAGAACCTGCTCATCTCCCAGCCCGACACCGGCGAGCAGGCGCTCGAGATCTGTGAAGTGCTCGTGCGCTCCGGCGCAGTAGACGTTGTCATCATCGACTCCGTTGCGGCGCTCGTGCCCAAATCGGAAATCGAAGGCGACATGGGCGATATGCAGATGGGCTTGCAGGCGCGCCTCATGAGTCAGGCGCTGCGCAAGCTCACCGGTGCCATTGCCCGCTCCAAGACGTCGGTGGTGTTTATCAATCAGCTGCGCGAAAAAATCGGCGTCATGTTCGGCAGCCCTGAGACCACCACGGGCGGCAAGGCACTCAAGTTCTATTCGTCGGTGCGCCTCGATATCCGTCGCATCGGCCCGGTAAAGGACAAAGACGAAATTGTCGGCTCGCATGTGCGCGTGAAGGTGGTCAAGAACAAGGTGGCACCGCCGTTCAAGCAGGCGGAGTTCGACATCATGTACGCCGAAGGCATCTCGCACGTCTCGCTGCTCGTTGATATCGGAGCCGAATCCGGCATCATCGAAAAGTCCGGCGCATGGTACAGCTACGGCAGCCAGCGCATCGGTCAGGGTCGCGAAAACGCCAAGATGTTCCTGAAAGACAATCCGCAGCTCATGGCGGAAATCGAAGAAAAGGTCAAAGTCGTGCTGGGCGTGAAGCCCGGTCAGCCGGAAGAACCGCCGGCCGCCGAGGCGGAGGAATAGAGGGCGAGCGCGCTTCGTGCGCGACTCGTTCAAGCAGCGAGGGCCGAGGGGTCGCTCGCGGTGTGAAGTGGTGCCCGGATCACCACGGCTCATCGTGAGTAGCCCCTCGGCTCTTTTGCCACCCGGCACTCCCGGCGTCATCGAACGGGTGGCGCCGCATGCGCGCAAACCGGGACGGTATCGCGTGCGCCTGACAGACGGACGTCAGTTTCTGGCCGACGCCGACGGCGTCACACTTGCCGGTGCAGTGCGCGAAGGCGTTGAACTCGATGCATCGGCCATCGCTCATCTCGAAGCATCGCACGCCTTCGTTGCCGCCTACGATCGTGCACTCGGCATGCTCGCCCGCGCCCGCCGCAGTACACGCGACATCGAGCGAAAACTGCGTCAGCTCGATATGGCGCCTGATGTCATCGCACGTGCGATTGAACGGCTGCAGTCGCTCGGGCTGCTCAACGATAACGATGTCGCGCGCGCCGAGGCCGCCTCTCGGTTCAGGCGAGGCGAAGGCGCAGGTCGCATCCGGCAGGCCCTCTTCAACAAGGGCGTTGCCCGCGGTGCAATCGATGCGGCCATCCGCGAGGTGGCCGATGAAGAACAGATCGATGACGCCGCACTCTGTCGCGCGGCGGGTGAAAAGCGTCTGCGCAGCCTCAAGTCGTACGAACCCGAAGTGCAGCGCCGCCGGCTCATGGGATTCCTGCTGCGGCGTGGCTTTTCGGGGTCAACGGTGCACGATGTGGTGCGGTTGCTCATTCCGCGCGGCGGAGCACGGGACGAGCAGTTCGAGGAGTAAGCACCCAGGTTCTGCCGCGCCCGACCAGCGCTATTGCAAGACCGCCGATGACCAGTAACACCGCACTCGCAAACGGGCATATATTACGCCCCTATGCTCGCTTCCGAGATCCGCTCCAGATTCCTCGCGTTCTTTGAACGCCACGGCCACGCAATCCGCCCGTCGGCCTCACTCGTCCCCGGTGACGATCCCACGCTGCTCTTCACCAACGCCGGCATGGTGCCGTTCAAGAAGGTGTTCCTCGGTCTTGAGGACCCCGCCTTCGGACGACGCGTCACCACGTCGCAGAAGTGCGTGCGTGCCGGTGGCAAGCACAATGATCTGGAGCAGGTGGGCCACACGGCGCGCCACCACACGCTCTTCGAGATGCTCGGCAACTTCTCGTTTGGCGACTACTTCAAGCGCGAAGCGATTGATTTCGCGTGGAAATTTGTCACCGAAGAGTTGCAGCTCAATCCGGAGCACCTTCGTGTCACGGTCTTCTATGAAGACGACGAAGCACGCGCGCTCTGGCGTGAGATTTCGGGGCTGCCGGAAAATCGCATCTACGGACTCGGGCACAAAGACAACTTCTGGCAGATGGCCGACACGGGTCCATGCGGACCGTGCTCGGAGATCTATGTCGACCTCGCCGCAGTCGCCAAAGACTGGGCGGTGCCGCAGGGTGCCCAAGGTGCATGGACAGACAGCAGCGTTACCGACTTCTCGCAGGATGACTTTGTAGAAGGCGCCGAGTCAGGTCGCTTTCTGGAAATCTGGAATCTTGTGTTCATGCAGTTTGACCGGCAGGCCGATGGCACGCTGGTGCCGCTGCCCAAGCCGAGTGTCGATACCGGTGCGGGTCTTGAGCGCATTGCGGCAGTAAAGCAGGGTGTGACCAACAACTTTCACACCGATCTCTTTCAGCCGTATATCGCCAAGGTTGAAGAAATCGTCGGCATTCCGTATCCGTGGCGTCCCGGCAGTGGAGACGGAACAGCGCATACATCAGATGGTCGCGTTGTAGACTCGGCGTCGTATCGCGTAATCGCCGACCATGCGCGTGCCGTGGCGTTCCTGCTGGCCGACGGTGTCTTCCCCAGCAATGAAGGACGCGGCTATGTGCTGCGTCGTATTCTGCGACGCGCCGTGCGGCACGCCTGGCTGCTGGGACGACGTGAGCCCACGCTCGTGCATGTGGTCGATGTCGTGATTGATCATATGAAAGATGTGTATCCCGACCTGCACGCACGCCGTTCACATTTGCTGGCCACAACGCGCGCCGAAGAAGAACGATTCCTCGCCACGATTGATGGCGGCATGGCCCGCTTTGACGAACTCGCGCCGGTTGGATCGACGCAGGGATCGAGCACGATGCGTGGTACTGTTGCCGGCGAAGACGTGTTCAGGCTGTATGACACGTTCGGATTTCCCGTCGACCTGACCGAGCTCATGGCTCGTGAGCGCGGCTATCTCGTAGACATTGCGGGTTTTGAAGCAGCGCTTGGTGCGCAGCGCAAACAGTCGCAGGACGATCGCAAATCACGCGGCCTTACCGTAAGCGCCGATGACTTTGCCGATCCTGCGGCCTGGTCGCGTGCCGGCAAAGGTGATCCTGACGGTGCGTTTGTCGGCTACGCGACCACCGAGACCAACACCATTGTTACCGCGGTGCGCACGCTCGAAAACGACAAGGTGGCCGTGATGCTGCGCGAGTCACCGTTTTACGCCGAGTCGGGCGGGCAGGTATCCGATCACGGCGAGATTGTTGGCGACGGATGGCGTGTCGATGTAACCGATGTCAAGAAGGCTGACGGGCGCATTGCGGCCATCGGCACGGCTACCGGTACTATCGCGTTTGGTCCGTGCGTTGCCCGGGTACCTGCAGATCGCCGTCGCGACATTGAACGCAATCACACGGCTACGCATCTGTTGCACGCTGCGCTGCGCGAGCAGTTGGGCGAGCATGTGCATCAGGCGGGCTCGCTGGTGGCGCCCGATCGGTTGCGTTTTGACTTCACGCATCACGGTCCGATTCCGCACGATGTGCAGTTGCGCATTGAACAGCAGGTGAACGATGGCATCTGGAGTGCGGCGCCGGTGGACATCACCGAGCGTCCGTACGATGAAGCGGTGGCAGCCGGTGCCATGGCACTCTTTGGCGAGAAGTACGGCGATGTGGTGCGCGTGGTCAATATTCCGACGTTGAGCGTTGAGCTGTGCGGCGGAACGCACGTTCGCAACACCGCCGAGATTGGACTCTTTCGCATTGTGAGCGAGGGTGGTGTGGCCGCTGGTGTGCGTCGTATTGAAGCGGTCACCGGACGGCGTGCCTTTGCCCTGTTCGCCGAGCGCGATCGTGCCCTGGCCACTGTGGCGGGAAAACTCAAGGTGAATCTGGGCGGTGGCACCGCCACCCTTGAGGCATTGGAGCGAAAGGTGGACGCCGTGCTTGATGAGCGTCGTCAACTTGAGAAGCAACTGAACGACGCGCTGCGCAGTGGCGGGGCCGGCGGGGGCATCGCCTCCTCGCTCATGGCCGCGAAGCGTGATGTTTCGGGAGTTGCGCTCATCGTGTCGCGCGTGGATATCGCCGATGTAAAGGCACTGCAAGCGCTTGGCGATACACTGCGCGATGGCATCGGCAGCGGCATTGCCGTGCTGGGCGCTGACTTGGGCGAAGGCAAAGCCACGTTGCTGGTTGTCGTAACGGACGACGTAAAGGAACGCGGCATTCGCGCTGATGCCCTGGTGCGCGATATCGCCGCCAGCGTGGGCGGACGCGGCGGCGGCAAGCCGCACATGGCGCAGGCTGGACTGCCCGATGCGTCCCGTCTTGATGAGGCGCTCGCGGCGGCTGACGGCGTTGTAGCCGGCGTAGTGGCGGGAGCGTGATCGGCATGTCTGAGGCGGCGACCGTTTCCGATTGGCTCTCGCAGCGAACGCCGCCGCCGCCGCCCGCGCTGCTCGCGCGCCTTCGTGAACTGCTGGCGCCGCACGCCAATCGTCCGAGCAGTGAAGCGCCGCAGGCCTTCCTCGCAGCCGGCGAATCGCAGTTGGCGGCACTGCTCGCGCACGGTGAAACATCGCGCAACTCGGCGCTCGATCTGCTGGCGGTAGACGCGCTCGTGTCGTACGCTTTTGAAGCCGCTGCCGATGCGCCCGAAAATCTGGAGCAGTTGGCCACTGATGCGATGACGCGCATCGCGGAGATTCCGGAGGCATCCTGATAGATCTGCACACGCACCTCCTGCCTGGCGTAGACGACGGCTCACCGTCGCTGGAGGTCAGTGTGCCTATCCTTGAGCGCTTCCGGCAACACGGGGTGACGAGGTTGGTGTGCACGCCGCATCTCAATGCGTCGCAGGCGGGGGCCGCGCCCGCGGCGCAGCATCGTGCGATTCTGCAGGAGCTGCAGCAGGCGGCCGCCAACGGTCCCGAGCTGCTGCCTGGCTGGGAGATCATGCTCGATCAGCCGGGTGCCGACCTCACCGATATGTCCCTCACGCTGGGCGACTCACGCGCGTTGCTGGTGGAGTTCAGTATCGGTGGCATCCCCCGGGGCGCAATGAACGAACTTCGCCGTATTGCGCGTAGCGGTCGCACGCCCATTCTGGCCCACCCGGAGCGCTACTACGGCTGCACCGTGAACATGGTGCGGGAGTTCAGGAAACTGGGCGTCGTCATTCAGACCGATGTATCGGTACTGCTGGGGCGGGGCGCTCCGAGCGAGCTCGCGCGCGATCTGCTGGCGCACGGATTGGTGGATATTCTGGCCTCCGACAACCACGGCGACCTGCGTTCGCTGGAGTCGGGTCGGGGCTGGCTGCTGGAGCAGAAAGCCACAGAGGAGCAGGTGGAACTGCTCACGCACAGCAACGCCGAGCTGGTGCTGAATGACGAAGACCCGCACCCCGTGCCGCCGCTGGCAACCGGTGGGGTATTGCAACGGGTTCGGCGTATGTTTGGACAGTAGCTTCAGCTTTCCCCGTTTCCTTTTCACGTCAAAACATGGCAAGCACACTGACCGCGGCATTGTACGATCTTGCCGATACCGCGCGCAAAACGGCTGAGCAGCTCGATGAGCAGATCGCCCAGGCGGCCGCCCTTGTGCGTGCCACTCTGGCAGGCGGCGGTACATTAATGTTCTGTGGTAACGGTGGCTCAGCCGCCGACGCACAGCACATGGCCACGGAATATGTGGTGCGCTACATGCAAAACCGGCGCGCCTACGCGGCTATCGCTCTCACCACCGACACGTCGCTGCTCACCGCCACGGGCAACGATTTCGGGTTTGATCACATTTTTGAGCGACAGGTTGAGGCTCTGGGAAAACCCGGCGACCTGCTGATTATTCATTCCACATCAGGAAACTCCCCGAATGTGCTTCTGGCTGCGAAGGCAGCTCGAAAGAATCGCATGAAGGTGTTGTCACTATCCGCCCGCGACGGAGGAGCCTTGGCAAACGAGAGTGATCTGACAATCATCGTGCCGACCGACCGTACCGACCGCGCCCAGGAAATCCATCTTTGCATCCAGCACTCAATCTGCGAATCCATTGAGGGGACGCTGTAATCCGGTTTAGCTGTTACAAAGAAATCTGTTGTGAATAAACAGTTTACAATCACTCACATAAAGTCCTGTATAAAGTGAATGCATCTCTGTTAAACCTGACCGGCAAGCGCGCCATTGTAACCGGAGCCTCACGTGGCATCGGTGCTGCCACTGCCCGTCTGCTTGCGCAGGCCGGCGCCAACGTGATTGTGGCCTACCACAATCAGTCAACAGCTGCCGACCGGGTAGTCGCTGAGTGCACCGCAATGGGTGTAAAATCTTTTCCACATAAGGCTGACTTATCCACACAGGAGGGCAATGAATCCCTCTTCGAGGTGGCTCAGGACAAACTCGGCGGTGTGGATATCTATGTGGGAAACTCTGGCGTCTGGCCCTCTACGCCGGTACCCGTGGGGCAGCTGGACAACCAGCGATGGCGCTCCACCATGTCGCTGAATCTGGACGGTGTCTTCTTCGGTTGCCGCGAGGCAGCCCGACAACTCGCACCGGGCGGACGCATCGTGATCGTCTCGAGTACCGCCGGTCAGCGAGGTGAAGCCGGGCATGCCGATTATGCAGCCACCAAGGGTGCGGTCATCGCGTTTGTTAAATCGCTGGCTGTTGAACTGGCGCCGCGCGACATCACCGTGAACTCGGTTGCGCCCGGTTGGGTAGACACCGAGGCCGTCACGCGACCGTTCGCCGGGGAAGGGCGGGCCCGCATTGAGGCAGCCATTCCGCTGGGTCGCGTTGCGTCGCCGGAAGACATCGCCGGCCCGATCGCGTTTTTGTGCAGCGCATTGGCTCGCCACGTCACCGGCGAAATCCTGAACGTCAACGGTGGGAGCGTGCTCTGCGGGTAGACCAGACCCGGGCGCTGGCGCCACCGGCGCCGGTGCTTGAAATCGCGCGCACACTCACCAACGCCGGTTTCGAAACGTGGTGCGTGGGCGGTGCGGTGCGCGACGCGCTGCTCGGCAATGTGCACCTCGATTGGGACTTGGCGACAGCCGCCAGGCCACCCGAAGTGCAGCGGTTGTTCAAGCGCACGATTCCCGTTGGCATCAAGTTCGGCACTGTAGGAGTGGTTGATCGTACGGGGCGAATGCACGAGGTCACCACCTTTCGCCGGGACTTCAACGCCGATGGCCGGCACGCTGAAGTTGAGTTCGGTGTGTCGCTGCACGACGATCTGGCGCGTCGCGACTTCACGATCAACGCCATGGCGTGGGACCCCATCGGGCACCGCCTCGAAGATCCGTTTGGTGGACGTGCCGATCTTGAGCGCCGCGTGGTGCGCGCCGTGGGAGATCCCGACGCGCGTTTCCAAGAAGACCGACTGCGTGCGCTGCGCGCCATCAGGTTCGCCTCTCGCTTCGGATTTGAGATTGACCCGGCTACCTGGGGCGCGATTCAGCGATCGGCGCCGCACTTCGGTCGCCTGTCGGCCGAACGGGTGAAACAGGAACTCGACAAAACGATGGAGCAGGTACGGCGGCCATCGGAAGCGCTGGCGCGATGGCAGTCGAGCGGAGCGTTTGCGACGCTCATTCCGGCCTTGCATGCTCTGCCAGACAGGTATCGTCTGGCCTGTGATGCCATGGCGATGCCCGGCTTGTCCACGCGGCCCCTCCGACGCACGCTGCGGTTCGCGGCACTCTTTGCAGGGCTTCCCGCCACGACACTGCGCGAAACGCTCAAGGCGCTCAAGTTCTCAAATCTGGAAACAGCCGCGATCGTATCGCTTACCGGAAACTGGAACGAGCTGGATCATACAATATCGCAGCGGTTAGTCGAGCAGCAGCGTGCGTCGCACTCGGCTGGGTTGGGCATCCCGGACCGCGACCTGCGGCCGTGGGTGGCCGCTATCGGGCGTACGCGGGTGGCAGCCTTCGGCCGCCTCACCGCTGCCATCTGGTGGGCCGATCGCACGCTTGGTGTGGCCGCGCCCACCGCGCTCCAGGCGCGCGCGCTGCACCGTAGACTGCTTACCATCGCCTTCCGCGACCCCATTGAGATTGGCGATCTCGCGCTTGACGGCGACGATCTGCGGCGTCTGGGGGTACCACCGGGTCCAAGTCTTGGCCGCGTCCTGCAACAGTTGCTGGCGCTCGTACTGGAAGATCCCGCGAGGAACTCTGTACATGTGCTTTCGCAGGAAGTGGCGCGATTGACCGATGTCTAGTCTGTTCTCCGCGCAGGTGAGTGAGCCGCTGGCGTCACGACTGCGGCCGCGCTCGCTGAATGAGTTCGTGGGGCAGGCCCATCTTATCGGGCCCGGCGCACCGCTGCGTTCAGCGATCGAGCGTCGCGCCATTGACAGCATGATTCTGTGGGGACCACCGGGCGTGGGCAAAACCACGCTCGCACGGTTGCTGGCGCGTGCGACAGACGCGGAGTTTGTGTCGTTTTCTGCCGTGAGCGATGGCGTGGCACGCGTGCGTGAGATTGTGGCCGACGCGCAAAAGCTTCGCGCACTCGGACGCGGTACGTTGCTGTTTGTAGACGAGATTCATCGCTTCAATCGGGCGCAGCAGGACGCGTTCCTGCCGCATGTCGAAGCGGGTACGGTGATCCTGGTCGGTGCTACCACCGAGAATCCGTCGTTCGCGCTGAATGGTGCATTGCTGTCGCGTGCCCGCGTGCTGGTGCTCGAGCCGCTCACGCACGCTGATCTCTCGGCGTTGGCGGAGCGCGCACTGACAGACACCGACCGTGGGCTCGGATCGCGCAAGCTTTCGTTGGAGCCCGATGCGACAACGCAGTTGGTCACGTTGTCCGATGGCGACGCACGGAAGATGCTCGGCGTGCTCGAAGCGGCTGCTTCGATTGCTTCAGACGGTGACCTACTCACCGCAGAAACAATCACGCAGGCGGCTCAGCGACGTGTACCGCGTTACGACAGCACCGGCGAAGAGCATTACAACATTATTTCGGCGTTGCACAAAGCGCTGCGCGGCAGTGATCCACAGGGGGCACTGTATTGGTTGGCGCGAATGATCGAGGGCGGGGAAGACCCGCGCTACATATCACGTCGGCTCATCCGCATGGCCACCGAAGACATCGGCCTGGCTGACCCTCAGGCGCTCAGCATGGCGATTGCCGCCGCCGAAACATGGGAGCGACTGGGTTCCCCCGAGGGAGATCTCGCCCTGGCCGAGGCGACCGTGTATCTGGCCACCGCACCCAAGAGCAACCGGGTGTATGTGGCGTGGAAAGCAGCGCTTGACGCTGCCCGCGAAACACCCTCAGCGCCCGTGCCGAAGCATCTGCGGAACGCACCCACCGGCCTCATGAAGGAACTCGGATATGGTGCCGGGTACCAGTACGCATTCGACGCACCGAACGCCTTTATCCCGCAGGACTACCTTCCGGAAAGTCTTGGGCAGCGTACGTTCTACGAAGCGGGCGGGTTCGGATTCGAACGGGATATCGCCAAGCGTATGGCGTGGTGGCAATCACTGCGTCAGCGTCTGGCCGACTCCACAGCTGACACTCACCCTGATGGTCAAGGAAGCATTGATGAAGAGTCTGAAGCGTAGCGCGTGGGTGGTTGGCGCGTTGGCATTGGTCGCCGGCTGTGCGACGCTTGGTCGCGCCACGTTTGCCGAGCCAACGGTTCAACTGCGGGATGTCCGCGTGGTTGGCTTGGGGCTTGAAGGCGGCAACGTGGACGTAGTGCTGTCGGTGTACAATCCCAACCGTTTTTCGCTCGACGCCACGCGCATGACCTATCGGGTGGATGTGGATTCGGTGCAGCTTGGCAACGGCGCACTTGACTCACGATTTGTTGTGCCGAGCGGTGATACGTCAATGGTGAGCTTGCCAATCCGCTTTACGTATCGTGGACTGGGCGAAGCGGGACGCCAGATTCTCTCCACCGGTTCGGTGAACTATCGCGTGCGCGGAGATTTTACCGTGGTCACGCCGCTTGGAAACTTCACGCGTCCCTACGATCAGACGGGACGGTTTAACACTGTATCCGGCGCGGGTCGCTAACCGCGACGCGCCAGGAGCCCTATCATTTCCAGAGATCTGATTTCACTCGCGCCGCCTCTTGAACGCGCCCTGCTGGTAGGAGCGCCGCGCAAGCGTGGACACGATCGGCACTTCATGGAAGAGCACCTCGCGGAGCTGGCGCGGCTGGTTGACACGGCCGGTGCCGACGTGGTGGGTACCCTCACGCAGATTATCGACCGCCCGCATCCGGGTACCTATCTCGGCAGCGGAAAACTCGACGAACTGACGCTCAAAGTGAGCGAGTTGGGTGCAACGCTGATTGTGTTTGATGACGAGCTGTCGCCCGCGCAGGCGCGCAACATCGAGATCGCGACCAATACGCGTGTGATGGATCGTGCGGAACTCATTCTTGATATCTTCGCCACCCGTGCCCGCTCAGCCGAAGCACGGTTGCAGGTGGAGCTGGCGCAGCTTGAGTACACGTTACCACGCCTGACACGTATGTGGACCCACCTTGATACCATGAAGGGTGGTATCGGAATGCGCGGTCCCGGTGAAACACAGCTCGAAACAGACCGTCGACTTATTCAGCACCGCATCAAGGTCATCAAGGAACGCCTGATTGATGTTGAACGCGCTCGGGAAGTACAGCGCCAACAGCGCCAGTCGCAGTTCAAGGTGGCGCTGGTTGGCTACACCAATGCCGGCAAGTCATCAGTACTGCGTTCGCTCGCCAACGACGCGGCAGTGTTTGTAGAAGACCGGCTGTTCGCGACCCTCGATCCGCTCACGCGCGAAATCGATGTGGGCGATGGCTACTCGGTGCTGCTCACCGATACGGTCGGTTTCATTCGCAAGCTGCCTCACCATCTGGTGGCGTCGTTCCGCGCAACATTGGCCGAAGCACGCGAAGCCGATCTGCTGCTGCACGTGGTAGATGTAAGCCATCCGGCGTGGGAAGAGCATCGCGATGTGGTAGACGATGTTCTCGCCGAGCTTGGGTTGCAGTCGCGCCCTGTGCGATTGGTGTGCAACAAGATGGACCTGCTCTCGCCCGAGGAGCGCGCAGGCGTTGAGGAACGCGTGCACAACCTTGTCCCCAACGCGCTGTTTGTGTCGGCGCACGAAGAGGGCGGGCTGGAGTCGCTGCGTGTTGAACTGGTGCAGTGCATCCGTCGCCTGCGACCACTTGTGGAAGTGCGTCTCGCGGCGCATCAGGGCGCAGTGCTGGCCTCGCTGCATCGCGATGGCGAAGTGCTCGACCAGAAGTCCGACGGTACCGACATGTTGGTGACCGTGCGTGTAGACGAGATTCTGGCGGGACGGTTGCGCCAGGCCGGGGTGGATATGACCAGCGCGGGCAAGTAGCCAAAAGCTACTGCCCGCGCCGGTACTATTCCTGTGCTGACCAAGTGGGCGTGCAGGGACTCGAACCCCGGACCTCTGCTGTGTGAAAGCAGCGCTCTAACCAGCTGAGCTACACGCCCCAAGTGCCGGGGAGGCCCGGCAGAAGAAGTAGAGTAAACGCGGCGCTGTTTACGCGCCAGTGGTTGTGTGTGCTTCGGTGCTCATGGATTCTGCCGCATGGCTTCCAACCGCTCCAGAACGCCACCCAGCGCGCGCAGTTCTTCGCCGTAGCGGGTCCAATCACCTTCCCGCTGTGCGTCAACCGCCGACTGATAACGGCGACGCGCCTCAGCAATCAGGTTGGCCATGTCCGCCCCGACTTCGACGGTGGTCACGCCGGCTCCGGCAACGCCCGCCGCCGCAATATCAGCCGGGGAGTCGGCCCCGATATCGAGCGTTGTCGCCAGTGGCGCGTCATTTGAGCCACCAAAAAGAGCGGCCAGACCGGCGTCGAGCGTTTCACGCATGACCACCTGGTTCTGGTACGCGATGACCACGCGCTTGAGCTCGGGGATACGTCCCCCCTCCGCCTGCAGATAGATGGGCTGCACGTACAGCAACGCCGACTCAATCGGAATCACGAGCAGGTCGCCTCTGATAACCTGTGAACCGCGCTGGTCCCACAACGAGATCTGTCGCGAGATTTCCGTGTCCTGACTGATGCGGTTTTCAATCTGGCGCGGTCCGAACACGAGGCTCTGACGCGGGAACTGATACACGCGCAGTTTGCCGTACTGCTCCCCGTCATTTCGCGCCACCATCCACGCGGCCAGATTGTCTTTGCCGCGTGGTGTGAATGGCGCCATGTAAATGAACTCTGCCTCTTCTTCATCAGGCAGGCGCATGATGATGTGGCGCATGAATGGCACCGAGCCATCAGTGCGATCGATCACCGGGATCTGCCATTCGTCTTCACGATTGTAGAACTCGGCCGGCGTATCCATGTGATAGATCGTGTACAGCGATGTCTGCAGACGGAACAGATCATCGGGATAGCGAATGTGCGGCAAGAGGTCGGCCTGCATCTCGCTGAGCGGCAGAAAGATTCCCGGGTATACCGCGTTCCACGCCTGTGCGATCGGATCGTTGGGCAGCGCAAGATACGCCTTGATGGATCCGTTGTACGCATCCACCACCACCTTCACACTGTTGCGCATGTAGCTCGTACCGTCTGGTGTGCGATACGAGTACGGGTACAACGCGGTGGACGTAAATGCGTCCTGAATCCAGTGCAGTGTGCCGTCGTCGGCCACCACCATGTACGGGTCTCGGTCAAGCTTCAGAAATGGCAGCGCCTTCTTGATGCGATCCACCACGTTGCGTGTGTACAGCACGCGGCTGTCACTCGTGATATCGCCGGACAGCAGCACTTTGCTTGATCCGAAGTGCAGCGCCAGCAGCGAGCGACGGAAGATGTTTCCCACATCAACACCACCGGTACCGGTGTAGGCCCGGAATACATTGGCTTCGCCCGACGGAAAGTCGAACTCCTCCTGCTTGGTGTTCACGAATACGTGCGACGACGTCAGTTCACCGAAGTAGATCTGAGGGCGTGTCACCTTCAGCGATCCGGTGGTTTCGGGCGGCAGGTCCTGCACAAACAGGACGGGCAGACCCTGTGTCGTGACTTCGTTCACCGGACTCATGGTGAGTCCCATGCCATGGGTGAACGTGAGGTGCTCATTAATGAACGTGCGCGTCGGCAACGCCGAGGTGTTCAGCTCACGCGGCGACAACAGCACCTGTCGGTATTTGCCATCAATCCAGTAGCGATCATCGTCAACGGACACGAAGTCATAGTACGTGCGGATTTCCTGCAGCTGTTTGAAGGTGCGCAGCAGCGGTGCGCGATCCCACAGGCGCACGTTGTCGATGGTCGGTGTGTTGGCCTGGATGTCGTTGAGTGTCAGCCGGGTTTCGCCAGCCAGCGCACGCACTTCCACACTGTCAATCGACCACGCACGGCGGGTGGCATCAATGTGATGCGCGAGGTACGGCGTTTCGCGGGTCAACTCTGTTGGCGCTACGACAAACTTCTGAATCAGGCTCGGCACCACACCGCGTCCGAGCACGCCAACGATCGCGTAGCTCGCCACGCCAAGAAATGCGTACCATCCCAACTGGCCGCGCATTGCACCAACCACCGCGAGAATGGCAGCAACCACGGCAACAACGGCTGAAATCCGGATGGCAGGCAGTGTCGCGTTCAAATCGGCGTAGCCCGCGCCAACGAGCGTACCCTTGTTGGTGAACAGCAGGTTGGCGGAGTCCACAAACCAGAGTTCAACGCCGCCAAGCAGAAACCACGCGGCGAGCAACAGGCCGAGGTGCCGTCCGGCGGTCGGCTCAATGCGCAAGCCACGCGGCAGCAGAATCACATCGCCGCGAAAGAAGTACAGTGGCAGAAGGAGAAAGAGGCTCAGCGTCACCAGACTGCGCAGCACGCCAAGCAGCGCACTGAGTGCTGGAAGACTGAATACGTACCAGCCGATATCACGCGAAAACACGGGATCGGATGCGCCAAACGGCATGCGGCTGAAAAAGAGCAGCACCGTATCCCACATGGCCGTGGCACCAAGCGCAATCATCAAACTCAACACGAGCGTGATCGGCCGCGTAAACTTGCGCAGTGCGCCGGTCAGGTCGATGGTTTGTGTTGCATCACCGATCTTGACCAGCACCGGCTCCGGTACGGCGCCGCGCTGGGCGAACGAGAGATTGCCACCGAGCACGAGCAGAGCAAGCGTGCCGGCGCCTAAAAACAGTGCCAGCTTGGTGACAATCGACTTGGTAAAGACTACTTCGTATCCGACTTCCTGAAACCACCACCAGTCGGTGAGCAGTCCGCTCAGCGTGGGAAGCAGAAACAGCGCCGCAGGAATCGCCAGCAGCAGGAGCAGGCGAAAAGGTCTTGGGTTTGACACGTTGTACCTCAATAAAAAGCGGAGTGGCCCCGCGTGTCCGGCCACTCACCAGATTCAGTACTCTTCTGCAACTTAATCGTCATGCGCACTCCTCTGTCCGTCTTCTCACCTGCGTTGCTGCTTGCCGTCACGTGGGCTGTCCCCACGGCGGCCCAGTCCGGACCGCTGTACATCGTAGGCGGAGGACCACAGACACCGGCCATGGTGCAGGAGTTTGCGGATCTCGCCGGCGGCCGATCGGCACACATAGTCGTGATGGGCATGGCCTCGGTAAACGGGGAGCGCAGCGGCGAAGCCAAGGCCAATGATTTTCGCGAGTTGGGCAGTACCGCACGCAACGTGTGGATTACGCGCGAACAGGCCGACCTCGACAGCGTGGTGCAGCTGCTGACAACCGCCACCGGCATCTGGTTTGGCGGTGGAGACCAGAACCGGCTGGCGGACGTGCTGCGCGGCACGGCAGTTGAACGTGCCATCAAGGCGCGTCATGCCGCCGGTGCCGTGGTGGGCGGAACCAGCGCCGGTGCTGCTGTGCTCTCCAGTCGCATGATCACCGGACGCGAGGCAAAGTACGGCGGTGATCGTCCGCCGCGTGACAGCAGTGACGCTTATATCACGATCAACCGGGACAACGTGGTGGTCGCCGACGGCCTGTCATTTCTGGATAATGTGGTCATCGACCAGCACTTTGTGCGTCGCAAACGGCACAACCGGTTAATGAGTCTCGTGCTTGAAAACGAGCCGCACCTGGGGGCGGGCATCGATGAGTCCACCGCACTCGTTGTGGAGTCGGATGGTACGTGGCGTGTATCGGGCGAAAGCGTCGTGGTGATTTACGACGCGCGCGGCGGCAGCACGACCGCACCGTCGGCGAAGGTGCTCGGCGGCGCCAACATGCGCCTGCACGTGCTGCCCAGCGGTGCAACGTTCGATCCACGTACTGGAGATGCCACGCTACCGGCGCGGCAGCCGTAACCCCGGAACGTTACAGCGCATCTCCAACACTGCGGTCGGCCAGAATCGCCGCGGTGTTGTGTCCACCAAATCCGAAGGCGTTGCTTACCGCCACGCGCACTTCGCGATGTTCGGCACTGTTGGCCGCCACACGAACGGTGCACTCCGGATCAGGGTTTTCAAGATTGATCACCGGTGGCACGATGTTGTGCACAATGCTCTGTACGGAGAAAATCGCTTCCACGGCTCCGGCGGCTCCGAGCATGTGTCCGGTCATGCTTTTGGTGGCGGTGGCGGTGACAACGTCGGCATGGTCACCGAACACGGCACGCACGGCGCTGCATTCGGCCACGTCGCCCAAGCCGGTGCTGGTGGCGTGCATGTTGATCGTATCCACATCTGTCGGCGTGATGCCGGCTTCGCGGAACGCGCCTTCCATTGCCAGGCGCGCGCCGACACCATCGGGGTGCGGTGCGGTGAGGTGATGCGCGTCGCAGGCTGCACCAACCGCCAACAGTTCAGCGTAGATGGTGGCGCCTCGTGATTCGGCCGATTCCAGCGATTCCAGCACCAGCACGCCCGCGCCTTCACCGATCACAAAACCATCGCGGTCTGTATCAAACGGACGGCTCGCCCGGGTCGGTTCATCATTGCGAGTGGAAAGCGCGCGCGCGGCACCAAAACCACCAACACCAAGCGGCGTGATGGCACACTCCGCACCACCGGCGAGAATGATGTCCGCCCGCCCCGCACGGATGGAATCGAGCGCGCTCATGATGCAATCGTTGCCGGTGGCGCAGGCCGACACCACGGCGTGATTGGGTCCGCGCAAACCGTGCTCCATGGCCACCCATGCACCGGCAATGTCGCAGATAATCATGGGCACAAAAAACGGCGACAGTCGTCCCGGTCCGCTGGTGTGCCAGGTGACCGCCTGATTCTGGAACGTTTCCATGCCACCCTGACCGCTGCCGATAATCACGCCAATGCGGGCGCGCTGCGCGTCGGTGAGTGTTGACGTATCAAGCTGCGCGTGTTTGATGGCTTCGTTGGCGGCGGCCACTGCGTAGTGCGAGTACACGTCCATGCGACGTGCCAGCTTGCGGTCTACGTAGTTGAGCGCATCAAAGCCTTTCAGCTCGCAGGCAAACGTGGTCGTGTGCCCCGACGCATCGAACCGTGTGATGGGAGCAGCGCCACTGATCCCGCGGATGGCTGCATCCCACGAAGCGGCCGCGGACAGCCCCAACGGCGTAACGGCGCCGAAACCGGTGACGACAACACGACGACGGGGACTCTGCGAACTTGCCATGTACTGAAAACGCTGGAGGTGGACAGCTGGCGAGACCGCCAACGCACATCCGCGGCACCGCAACCTTGCAAAGCGATGGGGGCGGTGGGGCTCGAACCCACGCCTTCCAGTTTATGAGACCGGCGCTCTAACCACCTGAGCTACACCCCCGTTGAGGCTCGTGACCTCAAACCCAAAACTATCGTGCCGCGCGCAAAACTACAGCCGTGGCGCCGCTTGCATTGGCGCTATCGTCCGAGCGGCAAACTGAAGAGCAGCAGCGTGGATCGGTTGCGTGCGGTGCTGTCATCCGTTGGCAACTGGCTCAATCCCTCCACCCGACGCACGGAAACGGCCACGCCGCGAAACTGCTGCAGCGCAAAGCGCACGCCGCCCAGTACAGACGTTTCCCAGCGATTGGTCGGGATGATCTCCTCGGGCTCACCGGTCGCCCCACTCAAACGCACCGTTTCACGATGATAGCCCAGCGAGGCACCCGCGTCGATGGACGGACACACACCGGCGATGCATTTGATTGCGAAGTTCAGACCACCACCCACATCCCAATAGCGCGAGCGGATAACGTCGGGCGGGGCACCCGCTTGTTCGAGGCTCGCGCCTCGCTGCGCCGACGCCACCTCAAGAAATCCCGCCACCGGTGTCCTGGGCAGCATGTACGTGGCGCGAAGCGATAGCGCGGTGCTGCGGCGCGCTTCAAACATGTCGTTGGGCTCCGCGGGTGAGACATCGGTGAGCGTGGACCAGTTGAATCCCGCCTGAAAATGCAGAATCACCCCAGGGGTGCTCGGGTCGTACGACTGCGCCTCCAAGGTGGCGCTGCTCATCGCCAGCAGCGTCGCCAATGCAAGCACACCGCGCACGGCACGCCGACGCGTCGTTCCGTTCCCTCTCATGCGATAACCCCTGTGTGCAGATCGTAGGCCGCCAACACTTCACTCGCATTAACCGTTGCGGCTCCCAGCTTTCCTACTTCCACGCCGGCCGCAAAGTTCGCGATCACCGCCGCTTCCAATGCGCTTGCACCGGCACCAAGCATCGCGGCAAGGTACGCCGTAACCGTATCGCCCGCTCCCACCACGTCGTACACTTCGCGCGCTGTCGTGGGCACATGATGCACGGCGCCGCTGGCATCAACCAGTGCCATCCCCCGTTCGCCCAGTGTGAGCAGCAAATGCTGCACACCGAGTCGTGCGAATGTGGCAGGTAACGCTTCGGGGTGTTCGAGATCTACGGCCGCGCCCAGCGCGCTTTCGAGTTCCCGCCGGTTGGGCTTGAACACCGTTGCTCCGGCATACGCAAAGAAGTTGCGATACTTGGGATCCACCACGATCGGGATGCCGCGCGCCTGCGCCCGTTCGATCGCCCCTCGGATAACAGCCGGAACCAGCAGACCTTTGTTGTAGTCTTCGAACACCAGCGCGGAGGCCCGGTCAACCGCCTCATTCACCACCGCGAGCACACGCGAGATGTCGTCGGTGCTCAGATCGGTGTCTTCTTCTTCGTCAAACCGAACCAGCTGTTGCGCACGCGCCATGACGCGTGTTTTGGTGGTGGTCGGACGTCCCACCCGCACAAGTGCATGAGCGTCCATGCCGCCCTCGCGCAGCATCTCACACAGCCGCTCCCCCGCAACATCGTCGCCAATCACAGACACCAGGTCACAACCGGCGCCCAACGCGGCCACGTTCTGCGCCACGTTCGCGGCGCCTCCAAGCGCGTGCCGTCGCTCCCGCACACGCACCACAGGAACCGGTGCCTCAGGAGAAATGCGATCCACGTCGCCACGCAGGTATACGTCGAGCATGGCGTCACCGACAATGCACACATGCTGCGACGCGGCAGCGTCGAGCAGTGCGATCAGGCGCGCACGCGCGATGAGAGGAACCGGAGCGGGAATAACGGCCGGAGACGTCAACGAATCAGTGGTCGGTTGCATGGCGGGAAAGCTAGCGCCGCGACTCGCGTGCGCGCATCATGTTGGCCGTGCGACAACCCTCTCCGCTTCTCGTGCTCACCGGCTCGCTGTTGGGCATCTCCATGGCTGCCCCGCTCATTCGCGTGAGCGACGCGCATCCTATCGCCATCGCCGCCTGGCGCTTGGCGTTTTCACTTATTCCTATTGCGTTTATCGGATGGCGCAGTGGCAGCTTTGGCGCCTATCGCACGCTTGATCGACGGTTGATACTCGCATCAATCAGCGCCGGGGTACTGCTGGCGCTGCACTTCTGGAGTTGGAACGCCTCATTGCGGTATACGAGCGTAGCGGCCTCCGTCACGCTGGTAAACCTGCAGCCGGTCATCATTGCGCTCTTCTCGGTGCGCTTCCTCGGTGAGAAGCCGTCTCCTCGGCAGTGGATCGGTATTCTGCTCGCGATGGCCGGTGCGATTGGTGTGGCGTGGGTTGATGCGCCGGTCGGCGGTGGCGCCGCAGGCGTGCGCGCCAATGGGAACGCGTTATTGGGGGACGCACTGGCCGTTGTCGGTGCCTTTACCGCCGCCGGTTACTACCTGCTTGGTCGCAGTGTGCGACAGGTGCTCGACACGTGGGGTTATGTGCTGCTGGCCTACGGTGCCGCGCTGATCACCCTGCTGCTCTTGTCCGTGCCCGCCGGTGCCGCGCTGTGGCCGCAGCCTCCACAGGAGATCGCGATTTTTGTTGGTCTTGCCGTTGGTCCGATGCTGCTTGGCCACACCGGCATGAACTGGGCACTGGGTCGCTTGCCGGCGTACATCGTGAACCTGACAGTACTGGGTGAGCCCATCGGTGCAACGCTGTTGGCGGCCGCCCTGCCGTTCATTGGTGAGGTGCCAAGTGTGGGCACGTTGTTGTGCGGGGCGGTGGTGCTGGCCGGCGTGGTGATCGCCGCCAGGCGATAAACAGGCAGCGCAGCCGAGCGCTGCGGTGCAGGGCGGTTAGCTTTCCGGACTATGCCTGCAAATCCCGACACCTCTTCTGCCAGCGGCGCGGCGTCCAGCCAGCCGTCTCCCGGCATCACAGCCACTCATAATGTGGTACGCGCGCCTGAAACCTTCTCGCTTGATGTGGTCGTCACGCGCGCCGGTGTCGTGGAGTCGCGCCATCGCGTCCATGCAGCAGTGGTACGTGCTGACGGCATGCGTGTGGCGCAGTCGCGCAATCCTGAATTGCACACCTGGTGGCGGTCGTGTGCCAAGCCGTTTCAGGCCTTGCCAATGCTGCGTGACGGCAGCTTTGATGCGCTGGGCTGGGGCGACGAGGAGTTGGCACTGGCCTGCGCGTCGCATGGCAGCGAACCGGAGCACGTGGCTGTGGCAACACGCATGCTGCACTCGGTCGGGTTGTCGGAGTCGGATCTCGCCTGTTTTCCGCACGAACCGCTGACGGCACGTGGTGCAGAACTGCTGCGCGAAGCCGGCGCTGCCCCAACCCGGCTGCACTCAAACTGCTCCGGAAAACATGCCGCAATGTTGGCACGCGCCGTGAAGCGGGGTTGGCCAATCGTTGGCTACAATGAAAGCTCACATCAGGTGCAGGACGACGCGTGGCAATGTGTGGCTGAATGGTCGGGCGTTGTTGCACCGGACATTGCGCGCGGTGTTGACGGCTGCGGCGTGACCGTCTTCGCGCTGCCGTTGTATAACATGGCGCTGGCGTACGCCCGTCTCGCGTTGGCGGCCCGCGACGGCGATCCGATGCCCGCTCGCATTGTCCGGGCAATGACCACTCATGCGTTTCTGGTGGGAGGGACCGGCCGGTTTGACACGCTGCTCATGCAGGCAGGCGGCGGCAACATCATTGCCAAAGTCGGCGCCGAAGGAGTGCACTCCGTGGGACTGCTCGATCAGGGACTCGGTATTGCCGTGAAGGTTGAAGATGGCGCCCCGCGGGCGCAGTACCCCGCGGTACTGGCCTGTTTACAGGCTCTGGGTGCGCTGCCGCCGCGACTGCCTGAAGAGCTGGCGTCCATTGCGGTGTGCAGCCTCCGCAACACACGTGACGAAATCGTTGGACGTGTCTTTGTACCCGGGCATGAGGTGATTTTGCATGGCTGACTCCGCGCTGCCGTCAGTTGATCCGGTGGGCGTAAAAACGATGGGAGGTTCGGGACCAGAGACGGTTATAGTCCCTTCGTCGCTGGCGGCACACCCGGAACGACTCGATGTGGCAACCATTCAGCTGGTACGACTGGCCGCCGTATTGGCCGGTGGCACTGAAGCGCAGCTTCGTGCCGCGCTCACCGACGCCGTCGCGTCGGGGTTGAATGCGGTGTGGGTAGAAGAAGTGATTTTGCAAACGTACCTGTTTGCCGGTTTCCCCAGGTCGCTCAATGCGGCCCGTGAATGGCGACGCCTGTCGGGCAGGCCGGCGCCGGAGTCCGACGAAGGCACGTCGTTCAACGAAGCCAGCCTCACCGCACGCGGTGAGGCAACCTGTGCCACAGTGTACGGTCCGTTTTACGAGCGTCTGCGGCACAACATCCAGGCATTGCATCCCGCGTTGGATGCCTGGATGATCGTTGAGGGGTATGGAAAAGTGCTGGGTCGACCGCAACTCGATCTGGCCCGGCGCGAGTTATGTGTCGTGGCGGCCTGTGCGATTGCGCGACAGGACCGACAGTTGCACTCGCACCTGCACGGTGCGGTTCACGCCGGCGCGTCGCCGGCGCAAGTAGATGCGGCGCTGCTGGCGATTGCAGATCTGCTGGACGTTGATGATGTCAAACGATATGTCGGGCTTTGGGCCCGCGTGCAGGGGAAATAGTTCATGTTTATTGATCGCGTGGTTGTGAAAGTAGAAGCGGGCACCGGAGGCTCGGGCGCCAGCTCCTTCCGCCGCGAGAAGTATTATCCCATGGGCGGACCCGATGGCGGCGATGGCGGTCGTGGTGGTGACATCATCATCAAAGGCGATAGCAACCTCGCCACACTGCTCGACTTTACGTACCGCGATTCGTGGGTAGCCGAACGCGGCGAGCATGGCATGGGCAGCAACATGACGGGACGTTCGGGCAAGGATGTCATCCTTCCCGTTCCGCCCGGCACGATTGTACGCGATCAGGAAACCGGTGAGTTTGTGGCCGAAGTCATGACCGATGGCGAGGAGCACATCATCGCCAAAGGCGGACGTGGCGGAAAAGGCAATGCCTTCTTTGTGACGGCTACGCAGCAGGCGCCGCGCAAATGGCAGCCGGGTGAAGAGGGGGTGCGCCGAGTTCTTGAACTCGAACTCAAGCTCATTGCGGACATCGGGCTGGTTGGACAGCCCAATGCCGGCAAGAGCACGTTGCTGTCAGTGATATCTGCCGCGCGTCCCAAGATTGCAAACTACCCGTTCACCACATTGTCCCCCAACCTCGGTGTGGTACCGCTCAGCGATCACCGCACGTTCGTGGTGGCCGACATTCCCGGCATCATTGAAGGTGCGCACGAGGGTAAGGGACTGGGACTGCAGTTTCTTCGGCACATTGAGCGTACGCGCGTACTCGCCTTCATGATTTCAATTGAATCTGAAGATTGGCAAGCGGAGTTCGATCAGTTGCGGCACGAGGTGCAGGAGTACTCGGCGGAGCTCGCGCAGAAGCCGTTCTGTGTGGTGTTTACCAAATGCGATCTGCTGGGTGAACTGTACGTGCCCGAGATCAATGCAGAAGGTGCGTTTGGCAAGTACGCCATCAGCGCACCGGGGCGGTTGGGGCTCGATGATCTGATCGACGCATGGTGGCGGCAGCTGTTGTCACTCAAAAAAGCTGAAGCTGAAGCGGCACTGGCCAAGCCGACGCGTACAGAAATCGTGTTGCCATAAGCGTACGCCATGGATCACGCCACGCGCGATGCACTCGCGCTTTCGCTAATGGCGGGCGTGGGCCCGATCGACTTCGTGCGACGCACGCAAACGGCTGGCAGTGCAACGGCGGCGCTGGCCGGGTTTGATGACGGCCAGGTTACCGCCGCCCGTCGGCGCGCCGATGACTATCTCGAGCGCAGCCGTGCGCTCGGCGTTCACTGCGTCGATGCTGAGGGTGCGGCGTACCCCGCCGCCTTTCAGCAGCTGACCACACCACCACCGGTTGTGTGGTTGCACGGGACACCGGCGCTGGCCGCGCAACGGAGTGTGGCCATTGTAGGCACGCGAGGTGCATCGGCCGGGGGGCTGCGGTTCGCACACGAGCTGGCCGCTGCGTGTGCACGTGCGGGAGTGGTTGTTGTGAGCGGCCTCGCGCGTGGCATCGATGCGGCGGCGCATCAAGGCGCGTTGGAAGCACGCGGCGGTACCGTGGCGGTGCTCGGTACCGGTGTAGACGTTCCCTATCCACCACGGCATCGGGCGCTGCAATCGCGCATTTCCGATGAGGGGCTCCTGATCAGCGAAGTGCCGCCGGGCGAACGCGGACACGCCGGTACATTCCCGCAGCGCAACCGCCTGATCGCGGCGCTCGCCGAAATCACCGTGGTAGTAGAGGCCGGACGCGAAAGCGGAGCGCTGATCACGGCGCGCGTGGCGCAGGAACTCGGTCGCACGGTGTGTGCGGTACCCGGTTCGGTGCATGCCCCGGAGTGTGTGGGCTCAAACACACTCATCCGGGATGGTGCGCAGGTGCTTTGCTCCCCAGACGATCTGCTGTCCGAGCTGCGCATTGAGCGGGAGCAGAGGCGGGCGCCGGTGCTCGAGGGAGATGCCGCATCGTGCTGGGATGCGCTGCAGCGCGGCTCGGCCGATGTCGAAACGCTCGCACTGCGCGCCGACCTCGAGCTGCGCCGTGCCAATGTTGCGATTTCCGCGCTCGAACTTCACGGGCTGATCGAGATCGACATGTCCGGCATTGTGCGCCCAATGATCACGTCGGGTGTGAGTTGAGCGAAACGCCGTACCGCCACGTGTACGTGCACGTACCGTTTTGCGCGCGACGCTGCAGTTACTGTGACTTTGCCATTGCCGTTCGCCGGACTGTACCCGTGCACGACTACGTACGCGGCGTGGCCGCAGAACTGCGCGCCCGTGGATTGCACCCGTCCGGCTCCCCACAGCCAGTGGATTCGCTGTATTGCGGGGGGGGGACACCGTCCAGGCTCGGCGGTGATGGCATTCGTTCGCTGTTCGATACGCTGCGCGACGTGTTTATGCCTGCTGATCAAGCCGAACTCACCATTGAGGTGAACCCGGAAGACGTGACGCCGCAACACGCCCACGCGTGGGCGCAGGCCGGAGTGAACCGGATTTCGCTGGGTGTGCAGTCGTTCAATGACCGGGTGCTCAAGTGGATGCATCGCGTGCATAACGCGAAAACCGCGCGAGCCGCAGTTGCCACGCTGCGCGATGCCGGCATTCACGACGTGTCGGTGGACCTCATTTTTGCCGTGCCTTCGGAGCTTGAGCGGGACTGGCCGTCGGATGTCGCGCAGGCGCTGGCGTTGGAGCCCACGCACGTGTCGCTGTATGGCCTTACCGTAGAGCCGGGCACACCGCTGGGGAAATGGATGGAGCGCGGCCAAAGCGCCGAAGCGCCGGAAACGTCGTACGAAGGGGAGTTTCTGCACGCAAACCGGGAGCTGACGGCGGCCGGCTTTGAGCACTATGAAGTATCGAACTACGGTCGGCCGGGTTTCGAGGCGAGGCACAACGGCGCCTACTGGCGCAACGTGCCCTACCTCGGGCTGGGGCCGGCGGCGCATGGTTTTGACGGACGGGAGCGGCGCTGGAATGAGTCGGCGTACGCCCGCTGGCAAGACCAGGTAGATGGCAACCGCGATCCGAAGGGTGGTGCGGAGGTTCTGACGCCCGACAACCTCGCTGCGGAGGCTGTCTATCTTGGGTTGCGCACCCGAGGCGGCCTCAAGCTTCTGGAGAGTGAACACGCTATCGTGACTCCTTGGCAGCAGGCGGGATGGGTGAATGTGAGTGACGATGGCGTGCTGCGGTGTACACCATTGGGGTGGCTGCGTCTGGACGCCCTCGCGGCGGCGTTGACAACGCATCGAAGTCCTTAGTACACTTAGGGTTATGGCATTTTCTGAGCTCAACGAACGGGAACGGCAGGTGCTCGAGGCCGTGATTCAGGCATACGTGGCTACGGCCGAGCCTGCCGGGTCACGTGTTTTGTCGCGACGGTTCGCGCTGGGTGTATCGCCTGCCACCATCCGCAACACGATGAGCGACCTCGAGGAAAAGGGGTTTCTCTATCATCCGCACACGTCGGCCGGACGCATTCCCACGGATAAGGCGTATCGTGTGTACGTCGATTCGCTCATGCGCATTGAATCGATTTCGGCGCAGGAGCGGGAGCAGCTGGCGGCTCAGATTTCAGCGGGCGGCTCGGCGATTGAAGCGATCCTCCGGTGCGCCGCGCAGTCGCTTGGCGTGCTCACGCAGGAGCTGGGCATTGCACTTGGGCCGCGTTTGGATCGTGCAATCTTGCAGCGCATTGAGTTGGTGCGCGTGTCCGCGGAGCGCATTCTCATGGTGCTCACGCTGGGCGGTGGAGCAGTCCGCACGATTTTTGTGGAAGTGCCCGGCACCATTGCCGATGAAGCGCTGGCCGAGGTCACGGTGGTGCTCAATGAGCGCCTGAGCGGACTTACGCTCGATGAGGTGCGCACCTCGTTGGGTGCCCGCTTGCGTGATGTGCCGGGCTCCGTAAACGCCACGGCGCTGCTCAACATTTTTGTGCAGGAAGGCGAGCAGGTGTTCGCGCGCGCCGTGTCGCCCTCGGACAGTGTGGTATTGGGTCAGGCGTCACTGCTGGCCGAACAGCCCGAGTTCTCTACCGGTGAGCGCATGCGACAGCTCATTGAGCTCACGGAACGTCGTCAGGAGCTGACCACGTTACTTCAGTCTCGGGGTGGGGTGCCGGGTTTGAGTATCACGATCGGCAATGAGCACACCGATCCGGGACTCGACGCGTTTACTGTGGTCACCGCCGAGTATCAGGCGGGATCATTGTCGGGCGTGATCGGCGTGATCGGTCCCACCCGCATGCCGTACCACAAGATTGTGTCTATCGTCTCGCATACATCGCAGCTCGTTACCGAACTGCTTAGCTAGGATATTCCGGAAACAACTATGGCTGATTTCTACGCGACGCTGGGCGTGGCCCGCGATGCGTCCGACGACGATATCAAGAAAGCGTATCGCAAACTTGCCACCCAGTGGCATCCCGACCGCAACGGCGGGTCGAAAGACGCCGAAGAAAAGTTCAAAACCATTACCGAAGCGTACGACGTACTGCGCGATCCACAAAAGCGGGCTGCGTACGATCGTTACGGCGAGGCGGGGCTGCGTGGCGCCGGGCCGGGCGGCGGGTTTGAGCACGTTGATCTGTCCGACGCGCTTAACATCTTCATGCGCGATTTCGGCGGTTTCGGCGACATGTTCGCCGGAGGCGGTCGTCGCGGCGGTGGCCCTCGAGCGGGCAGCGACCTCAAGCTGCCGCTCTCGATGACGTTGGCCGAAGTGGCCACAGGCGTCGAGAAGACCGTTGTGGTGAAGGTGCTCGATCCGTGCGACAAGTGTGAAGGCAGTGGCGCCGAACCCGGCTCCAAGCCCACGACGTGCAACACGTGCGCCGGTGCTGGTGAAGTTCGTCGCGCGCAGCGTTCATTCTTCGGCCAGTTTGTGAGTGTCGCCCCGTGCCCCACCTGCGCTGGTGAAGGCGTAGTCGTGGCCAGCCCCTGCCGCAGCTGCCGAGGTGAAGGCCGGGTGCGCGGCGAAAAGACCATCAAGGTGCAGGTACCGGCTGGTGTGGCCACTGGTCAGTACATGACGCTGCGCGGTGCCGGTAACGTGGGTCCGCGCAGTGGTCCACGCGGCGACATTCTGGTGGTGTTCGATGTGCAGGAAGACGAGCGCTTCGAGCGCGACGGCGAGGACCTGTTCTGCGAGTCGCTGGTCACGTATCCGCAGCTCGTGTTCGGCGCGGACATCATGGTGCCGGGTGTGACGGGTGAACTGTCACTGCGCGTTCCCGAAGGCACGCAGAGCGGGACCATCTTTCATCTGCGCGGGCGTGGTTTGCCACGGGTGAACGCGTCTGGCACGGGTGACCTGCACGTGCGCGTGCAGCTGTGGACACCGCAGGAGCCAACCGACGAAGAAATTGTGCTGCTCAAACAGCTCGCTGACCTGCAGGGCACTGCGCCGCCGCAGCGCGAAAAGAGCATCTGGTCAAAAATGAAAGAGGCGTTGGGTGCCTGACGCTCCGTGGACCGCGCTGCGCGCCACACCCAGCTCGGCTGATGACACAACACGTACTGCGCTCATGCAAGCGTTCTTTGACGCGGGTGCGCAGGGAGTGCACGAAGACGGGGCGCAGCTCGTGACGCACTTTGCCCCCGGCACCGATCTCGACGCCGTGCGTGCCGTGTTGCACGCGGCCGACAGTGCGTGCGAGATCACAGTGGCCGACGTGCCGCCCATTGACTGGAGCGAAGCGTGGAAGGCCAGCGTCGATTCGCATAACGTCGGCAAGCTCGTTGTCACGCCACCCTGGTTGGCCGATCAGTACGATCCGGCTACCACAATCGTGATCGATCCCGGCATGGCGTTTGGTACAGGCGAACACGCCACCACACGCGGGGTGATGCGCTTGCTCGGTGATGTGCTTCATCCCGGTGACACGGTGGCCGATCTCGGAGCGGGCAGTGCGGTGCTGGCTATTGCTGCAGCCAAGCTTGGCGCGTCGCGCGTGTACGCGATCGAGCTCGACGAAGAAGCCATCTCCAACGCGCATGAAAACGTGGAGCGCAACGCAGTGGTTGATCGGGTGCACGTGTTCCAGGGCGACGCGACGGCGTTGCTGCCGTTGGTTGCGCCGGTGCGTGTGGTGCTCGCGAACATCATTTCCAGTGTGCTGGAGGCCATGCTACCGGTGATCGCAGCGTCGCTGGAGTCTGGCGGTGCGGCAATCCTGAGCGGTATTCTGGCTGAGGAGCGCGAGCACATGATGCGTGTGCTGAGCGCAAACGGATGGCGCATCACGGCCGAAGACGCGGAGGACATCTGGTGGAGCGTCGCGATCAGGCGGGACTAGCAGTCTTTGTTACGCACGAAGCGCTGGTTGAAGGTGCCACGTGCACGCTGGGCGAGGATGAAGCGCGTCACCTGAAAGTGCGACGCATCGATCTCGGAGCCGTGATCGGCCTGCGCAACGGCGAAGGCGCGGTAGCCGAAGGCACACTGGTGAAGGTTGCCAGACAGGGGGCGCAGGTAGAGGTGACGTCTGTGGTGCATGTCCCCCCCCCGCCCGCTGTACATCTGCTGGTTCCGGTGGCCGATCGCGATCGTTTGCTGTGGCTGGCGGAAAAGGCCGCCGAGCTGGGATGTACCAGTTGGCGCCCCGTGCTGTGGAAGCGCTCGCGCAGCGTATCGCCCCGCGGCGAAGGTGTGACCTTTCAGGCCAAGGTCCGCGCGCGCATGCAGGGTGCCATGGCGCAGTCGCACGGTGCGTGGATGCCGCAGCTGTTCCCTGAGGCCACGATTGATCGCGCGATCAGCGCAGCGCCCGACGGTGCACGGCTGGTGCTAGACGCTGGCGGCGCGGCGCTGGCCGGTGGAACGGTTTCGTTGCGCGAGGTGCCCACCACGATTGCCATTGGTCCGGAGGGTGGCTTTGAGCATGACGAGCTGGAGATGCTGCAGGCGGCCGGCTTCACCAGTGTCTCGCTCGGCCGCAGCATTCTGCGCTTCGAAACCGCGGCCGTGGTTGCGCTGGGCGTATTGCGCGCAGCGCAGGACTAACTGATCGCACCATCGCGCGCTGCGGTTGCCACGGGTCGGCTGATCGCACTATCGCGCGCTGCGGTTGCCGCGGGTCGGCTGATCGCACTATCGCGCGCTGCGCTTCGCTGCCACATTCGCACGGGTTCAGTCGCGCGGATGGTGTATCGCGCCGGGTTGGTGTCTGCCGAGTCGCGCGCTGCGCGAGGAGTTGTTGATGGTGTCTCACATGCTATGGAAATCGCTGGCGACATGTCGTGAGCTGTTCGCTTTCCTTCCAACCCGTCCGGCGCATCGCGCGCTGAGCGCGGCGCTTGCGGCCACCGCCGTCTGCCTGCTGGGCACGATGGCGGCGCCGGCGCTTTTCGCTCAGGACAGCGCTGCCGCAACGGGCGGCCGGAGCAGCGCGCGCAAGCCGCTGCCGCTGGAGGCCACGCGCTCAATGTCGCTCACCGCGAGCAAGGGCTCGTGGCTGTCGCTCGATGTGAGTCCCGATGGGCAGACGATCGTGTTCGACCTGCTGGGTGATCTGTACACGTTGCCCATTACCGGTGGCGCAGCCACGCGCATTACGAGTGGACTGGCCTTCGATCACATGCCGCGGTGGAGTCCTGACGGCCAACGCATCGCGTTTCTCTCCGACCGGAGCGGTGCCAAAAATCTGTGGGTGATGTCGGCCGATGGTCGTGACACCACGCAGTTGAGCAAAGCCACCGATGATTTGTTTGTCTCCCCGGAGTGGACGCCCGATGGCAAGTACGTGGCGGTCACTCGAACGGTGAGTGGCGGTCCACCAAAGCTGTTTTTGTATCACATCGACGGTGGTTCAGGTGTGCAGCTCATCCGGGAGCCAGCCGCACAGTTCACTGTCGGTGCCACGTTCACTCCCGACGGACGTCATGTCTGGTTTGCAACGCGCGCTGGCACTTCGCAGTACAACACGATTTTCCCCGCGTATCAGCTGGCGATGTACGACCGCGAACTCGGCACGCGCACCACAATGACGAGTCGCTATGGTTCGGCCTTCCGCCCCGCGATTTCGCCCGATGGCAAGTGGCTCACCTACGGCTCGCGGCACGACGAAAAAACCGGATTGCGCATCCGTGATCTGGCTACCGGTGCGGAACGCTGGCTCGCCTACCCGATTCAGCGTGATAACATGGAAGCGAATCCGGAAACGGATGTATTGCCGGGATACAGTTTTACCCCCGACAGTCGCGCTGTTGTGATCAGTTATGGCGGCGAGATCTGGCGTGTACCCATTGATGGTGCCGCGGCCACACAGATTCCATTCTCCGTGACCGCCGACATCGCGCTCGCGCCCGAAGTGAAGTTTCAGTATCCGATTGACGACGCGCCGACATTTGTCGCACGTCAGATCCGCGATGCAGTGCCATCGCCAGATGGTTCGCGCGTCGCGTTTTCATCGTTGGGTGATTTGTGGGTCATGGAGCTGCCAAGCGGTACCCCAAGTCGCATTGCATCAAGCGCTGATGGAGAGTTTTATCCCGCCTGGTCGCCGGACGGTGATTGGGTCGCCTACACCACGTGGGGCGATGCCGGCGGTCACGTGTACAAGGTGCGTGCCGACGGCCGCGGCCAGCCGGTGCGACTGACGCGTGATGTGGCCACGTATTACTCGACCGCCTGGTCGCCCGATGGTTCACGCATTGTGGTGATGCAGGCCGATGCGCGCGAGTTGCAGGAAACGATTCAGCGCTTTGGCGGTGGTCAGGCAGCGCGCTTTGTGGCCGTGCCATCGTCTGGTCCGAACGGCGGCTCACCGGTTTCGCTGATTCGTGCAGCGGGTGGGTTGGACGATCCGCATTTCACGGCCAATCCCGATCGCATTTACGCGTACAACGGAAGCGAAGGGTTGGTGTCATTCCGTTGGGACGGAACCGACCAGCGTGCACACGTGCGCGTGACCGGAGCGAGTGCGGGGGGGGGCGGTTCTGCGCCGGCAGCCAGCAGTGTGCGCATGGCACCGGTGGGTGATCAGGCGTTGGCACGTGTCGGGTCCGATTTTTACGTGGTGACAGTTCCGCTCATTGGTGGTGACACGCCTGTGGTATCGGTGGCCAACCCTGACAACGCGGCCACGCCCGTGCGCAGGCTGTCGGATATTGGTGGAGAGTTTCCGGTGTGGGGGGCGAACGGGCAGGTGGTGCATTGGTCCATCGGCAATGCGCTGGTGACGTACGACCTGGCGGCGGCGCGCAACAACGCCGACTCGGTTCGTCGCGATACATCGGTGGTGAAGTACAAGCCCACAGAAATCCGCGTGAACGTGACCGGCACACGCGACATTCCGCAGGGCGAAGTGGTGTTGCGTGGCGCGCGTGCCATCACCATGCGCGGCAACGAGGTGATCGAGAATGCCGACATTGTGATCCGCAACAACCGCATTGTGGCCGTTGGGGCCCGTGGGGCAGTGCCGGTGCCCGATGGCGCCCGCGTGATTGATATCGCCGGTCGTACCGTCGTGCCGGGTTTTGTCGATACGCATGCACACTTCAGGCACTCACCGGTGATTCACACCACGCAGCCCTGGGCGCTGCTGGCGAACCTGGCGTATGGAGTAACCACCACACGCGATCCGCAAACGGGCACAACGGATGTGCTGAGCTACACCGATCGTGTCGACGCGGGTGAACTGGTTGGGCCGCGCATTTATTCAACGGGGCCGGGCGTGTTCTCCGGCGAGCGTATTCGTTCGCTTGAGCAGGCGCGGAACGTGCTCAAGCGGTACAGCGATTACTACGACACCAAGACCATCAAGATGTACGGCGCGGGCAACCGGCAGGTGCGTCAGTGGATCATGATGGCGGCCAAAGAGCTGCAGTTGATGCCCACCACCGAAGGTGGATTGGCGTACTACACCGATCTCACGATGGCGCTCGACGGCTACTCCGGCATTGAGCACAACCTGCCCATCAGTCCGCTGTTTGATGATGTGGTGCAGCTGTTCAAGACTTCCGGCACCGTGTCTACACCCACGCTGCTCGTCACGTACGGCGGTCCGTGGGTGGAGAACTACTTCTACGCACGGGAGAATCCGCATGAAGACGCCAAGCTGCGCTATTTCACCCCCGCCGACGACTTCGATTCGCGCACGCGGCGGCGTGGGGCAGGGGCCGGCGGTTCATCGGGCCCGGGCGGGTGGTTTCACGAAGACGAATACAACTTCAAGGGGCACGGAGGGTTTATCCGTGACCTGGTGGCGGCGGGAGGAAAAGCCGGTATCGGAAGCCACGGACAGTTGCAGGGGTTGGGTTACCACTGGGAGCTCTGGGCGGTGCATGCCGGTGGGTTGTCCAATCATGAGGCGCTGCGTGTCGCCACGATCATGGGGGCCGAAGCGCTTGGTCTCGAAAAGGATCTGGGAAGCATTGAAGCCGGCAAGATGGCGGATCTGGTGATTCTTGAACGCAACCCACTCACCGATATCCGCAACTCCAACAGCGTGCACCAGGTCATGCGCAACGGCCGGCTGTACGATGGCAATACGCTCGACGAAGTGTGGCCGCGTCAGCGTGCCTTGCCGCCGCAGCCGTGGCGGCATGAGACGCCTGATGTAAAGGCCGGGATTTCGACGCCGTAAGCCGTTACCGGCGGATCATGCCAACGCTGATTCCGCCGGTCGCATGTGAACTTCCGCCTGCGAACTCCGCGCTCGACCGGGCGCGGAAGAACTCCAGCGACATGCGTCGGCCACGATACACAAGTCCGTATCGCTCGCCGTAGACAAGCCGTCGCATGTCACGCGCGGGAATCGTGTACGGACTGCTCCGATTAAAGAGACCGCCTTGAAGCGTAGCGTCATAGCCAGCGAAACGCACGGTCGGTGCAGCGTACACAAAGAGCCGCTCCATGCGGCCGATCATCATCGTGCCGCTGAGCGCGAGCGATGTCTGAAAGGTGCCTGCGCGCGCTTGTGCACCCGTCCACAGTTCAACCGATGGCGTGGGCGCCAGCAGCCGTTGCTCGATTCCCACTGCGTAGTTCAAGATCACGTCGTTGCGGATCTGATTGCCCCACCCTTGCGGAATGGTGTTGCCTGTTCGCTCATGAATGAAGGTTTGTATTTCGCGACCGGCTGCACCTTGTCCGATCAGCCCGATTGTGAGTTGCGTAGACACACGCCGACGGCGCATCGAGTCTGCGGCCACCGCAAACGCGTGCAACTGTTTGGTGCCAGCCCACGGGTGATCTCCCCTGATGATATCGGCGCGCTTCAAATCGCGACCGGTGTAGCCTTCGTCGCCGTACGCCAAGCCGACGCTCACGTCACGGCCTGACGGCGTGTACAGAAGTTTCCGAAGGAACGATCGTGTAAGCGCGGGGCTCAGGTATTCCAGATAAATGCCCTGAGTGTAGAATCGATCGGTCGCCGCAAAGAAGTCGTTCTCGTAGATCAGACGCCATGCGTAGCCTGCATCGGGCGTGCCGCGCTCCGCGCCTGTAGCAGCGATTTCCTGCGCGCCAATCGACTGCGCGACGGTTAGCGTCAGCCCCAACACAGTAAAAATGCGCAGGTACGACAATCGGAACCGTTGGCAACGCCGGTCAGACTTGTAGTTCATCATGCCTGTGCGTACGGGAGCTGCCCTCCGATTGGATCCCGTCACCTCGTCACCTCGTCACCTCGCCACTCTCACGTATATTCCGCCCATGACCGATTCCTGCCTCTTCTGCAAAATCGCCTCGGGCGCCGTCCCGGTAACCTTGATCGCCCAGAACGATCATGCCGTGGCCTTCCGGGACATCGCGCCCAAGGCTCCCGTGCATGTGCTGGTGATTCCGCGTCGGCATATCCCTTCAATCGCGCAGGCCACCGATCAGGCGGAGCTCGGGGCGGTGGCGGCGCTGGCTGCCGAGGTGGCGCGGCAGGAAGGGCTTGAGCAGGCCGGCTATCGCGTGGTGACCAACACCGGGGAGGATGGCGGGCAGTCCGTCGCTCACCTGCATTTTCATGTTTTGGGCGGTCGCGCCATGGGCTGGCCACCGGGCTGATCAGCTCTCCCGTCCTGCGCTCGCGGGACCGCCCGTGATTTTGTGGGCATTTGGCCCCTAACCGGCAGCGACAGCGTCTTGACCCTGTTGCCTGTCTGTGGTAAGCTACACGGCTGTCCGTATCACACACATTCGCGCTTCTGGCGCACACGCGACGTGCCTCGTCGCACCACGGCCCCACGGGAGAGTAAGGTTTGTCGGAGATCATCATCCACGAGGACGAGAACTTCGAACGCGCCCTCAAGCGCTTCAAGAAGAAGGTCGAGAAGGCTGGCATTTTGTCTGATCTGCGCAAGCATCGGCACTATGAGAAGCCGAGCGAGCGTCGCAAGCGCAAGCTGAACGCAGCGATTCGCAAGAACCGTCGCACGCGCGTTTAAGGTCGGCCATCGTGGCCGATGTCTCGCCGCTGTTCGCGCGCATTCAGGAAGACCTCACGGCCGCACGGCGCGCGCAGGACAAGGACACCCTGCTTTTGTTGGGCACGGTTCTCGCCGACCTGCGTAATCGCGAGCTCGACGCCAGTGCGCCCCTCACGGACGACGACGTAGTGGACGTCGTACGCAAGGGGATCAAACGTCGCAAGGAATCGCAGCAAATGTTTGTTACGGGCGGGCGCGAAGAGCTGGCCGCCCGCGAAGCGTCGGAAGCGGCGCATCTCGAGAAGTATCTTCCTCCGGCAGTCAGTGACGATGAGTTGCGTTCGGCAGTACAGGCTGCGATCGCCGCAGGGGCTGGCAACATCGGTGCGATCATGGGGCGCGTCATGCCGCAGTTCAAAGGGCGGGCGGACGGCAGCCAGATCAGCGCCATCGCCAAGGAAGCGCTGGCGGCCAGGTAACACGCGCCGCAGCGCGGTGGGGAGGGGACGGTGAGTATGAACGCCCACGCGCTGGGAATCCTTGAGTTGGACCGCGTGCTGTTGCATGTGAGTCAGCGGGCCCATTCCTCGCCAGGCGCCGCCGCAGTGCGCGCGCTCCGTCCGTCCAAAGAGCTGGCGTGGCTGGAGGCTGAACATCGCCGCGTCGGTGCAATGCGCACGCTGCTGGCCGGCGAGCCGGCGTGGACGCCCGAGCAGATCCCCGAGCTGACCGGTGCAATTTCCCGGCTTCGCGTAGAGGGGGCGAGCTGGACGGCAGGCGAGCTGTTGCACGGCGCCACATTTCTGCGCTCGTCGCGCCGCACCCGTGAGGCATTGCGCGACGTGCGTCGCAACATGATGGCCCGCGCGGTGCTGGCCTCCTTTGCTGACGATTTGCTCGACGCCCGCAGCGAGGAAGAGGCGATCACGCGTGCGATCGGCGAAGACGGCACCGTGCGGGACGACGCCAGTCCTGTGCTGCGCAAAATCCGACAGGAGTTGCGGCGCGCCGAAGGTGAGCTGGTGCGACTGCTTGAGCGCGAGATGGGCAAGCTCGAAGTGCACCATCAGGTGAGCGATGCCAGTGTCACCATGCGGAACGGCCGCTGGGTCATGCCCGTGCGGCGTGAGGCGCGCGTGGTGGTGGGCGGCCTGGTGCACGATACGTCGGGCACTGGCGCTACGATTTTTGTGGAGCCACCCGCCGCGGTGGAGTTTGGCAATCGCCTGCGCGAACTTGAGATTGACGAGCAGCGTGAAGTCGAGCGCATCCTGCGCGATCTCACAGCGCTGCTGCATCCGTTGCACCTGCCCATGAAAGCGGCGTTTGCCGCGATGGTTGCGCTCGATAGCCTTGTCGCCCGGGCACGCTACGCGCACGATGTGCACGCCGGCGAGGTGGTGCTCAAGGCACCGTCGGACGGCTGCGAGTTTGTACACGCGCGACATCCTTTGCTGCTCGCGCAAGGCGTGAACGTGGTGGCCTTCACGCTGCAGCTCGAACCGGGTGAGCGCACGCTGCTGGTGTCCGGACCCAACACCGGCGGAAAAACCGTGCTGCTCAAGGCCATCGGTTTGCTGGCCATGATGGCGCAGTGTGGTGTGCCGGTGCCGGTGGCCGGCGGCAGCGTGCTTCCGGTATTCGACGATGTGTTTGCCGACGTGGGTGACGAGCAGTCGATTGAAGCCAGCCTGAGTACGTTCAGCGCGCACCTCAAGAATCAGGGTGAGATTCTGCGTCTGGCAACCCACAACTCACTCGTGCTCATGGACGAAGTGGGCTCAGGCACAGATCCGGCTGAAGGTGCGGCACTCGGCGGAGCGATTCTCGAGACGCTCACTCGACGTGGCGCGATGACGGTGGCCACTACGCATCTGGGCCAGCTCAAGTTGCTGGCCACGGAGGTGCCGGGTGTTGTGAATGCTTCGCTGCAGTTTGATGCCGCGTTGCTCGCGCCCACGTATCGCCTCATCAAGGGTGTGCCGGGACGTTCGTACGGCATCTCGATTGCCCGGCGATTGCAGTTGCCGGAAGACGTGCTGCAAGTTGCCGAATCGCGGTTGCCCACCGGCGAACGCGACCTTGCACTGTTGCTCGCCGATGTGGAAGCGCGTGAAGCAGTGCTCGCGGAACGGGAGCTGGAGTTCGATCGCGAAGCACGGCGCATTCAATCGCGCATTGCAACGGTCAGCGATCGCGAAAAGAAAGCGCGCGAAAAAGAACGTGAACTTGAGCGTGCATCGCGCGTGGAAGCGCGCAAATATCTGCTTGAAGCACGCGCCGATGTTGAGCGCACCATTGCTGCAGTAAAGGCTGCGGCTGCCAACGCGCGCATTGATGCCGACGCTATCGAAGCACAGGTTCGCGAAGCCCGGCGCTCAGTGGAAGATGCGGCTGCCGGACAGAAGCAGGCGCTGGCGGCAATGGACGCGCGTGCCGCCAAGGCGCGTGAGGGACGAACAGGCCGCAGCAGCAAGGCCGCGGCTCCTGGCGTGGCGCCTAAGCGTGATGTCAAGCCGATTGTTGCGGGTGATGCGGTACTCGTGGGAACACTTGGCGACAAAACAGGCAGTGTGGTTGAAGTGCGCGGATCATCAGCGCGTGTGCTCGTCGGATCGCTCACACTGTCTGTGCCCGTAACCACACTCACGCGGACTGCCGCGCCTCCCCCCCCCACAGTGCGTGTGCCTATCATGGGCGACGTTCCTGAGGTGGATCCGTTGCGTGAAGTCGACTTGCGCGGCATGCGTGTTGATGAGCTGGAGATTGCCCTCATGCAGGCGATTGACTCTGCCGTGCGCGGTGACCTGCGCGAAATGCGCATCATTCACGGCAAGGGCACCGGCGCGCTGCGCGAGCGTGTGGGCGAAATGCTGCGCGGCGACTCGCGTGTAGCCAGCCATCGGTTGGGTGCATGGAACGAGGGTGGCGCAGGTGTCACCGTTGCCGAACTCCGTTAGCACGCCGCACGCATGATCGGCGACGAGGTTGTAGAGCGCGTACGCGAAGCCGCCGACATCGTGCAGGTGATCGGTGAGTTTGTAAAACTCAAACGCGTGGGCACGGATTTCCGAGGTCCCTGTCCGTTTCATCAGGGCAAGAATCCCAACTTTTCCGTGTCGCCCAAGCGCGGTCAATATCACTGCTTTGTGTGCAACGAAAGCGGTGATGTGATCACCTTCCTGCGTAAACGTCTGGGGCTCGACTTCACGGCTGCGGTCAAGCTGCTGGGAGAGAAGGTTGGCATTGAGGTCATCGACGCACCCACTCGTGCGCACGCGCCCGATCCCAATGAGCCCAACTGGTCGGCGCTGGCCAGCGCTGCCGACTATTTCACCGCGCAGTTGCGCGACGAACAAATCGGACGCGAGGCACGCGAGTATCTGGCCGGTCGCGGTCTCGATGAGCAGGCCATCGAAGCGTTTGGCATTGGCTTCGCGCCACGCGATGGACAGCTGCTCGTAAAACATCTCTTCGCGCTCGGCTTCGATCATGACCGGCTGCGCGAAGCGGGTCTGCTGGTGGTGCGTGAAGATGACACCAGCATTCGTCCCCGCTTTCGCGGCCGTCTCATGTTTCCAATTCTTGATGAGCATGGACATCACGTGGCGTTTGGTGGACGCGCCATGGGTGATGAGCAGCCCAAGTATCTGAACTCAGCCGAGTCGGGCGTGTTTCAGAAACGCCGTGTGCTGTACGGTATGCAGCGCGCGCGTACCGCTGCCCGGCGTGCAAAGCGCTTGCTGGTGGTAGAAGGCTATCTCGATGTGATTCGCGTATCGCTGGGCGGCATTGAGGAAGTCGTGGCGCCGCTTGGCACGGCGCTCACCGAGGAACAGGCAGCGTTGATTGTACGCTATGCGCCCGAAGTCTTTCTGCTGTACGACAGCGACGAAGCAGGTCTCAAGGCCACGTTCCGCTCAGGACTGGAGTTGCTGCGCCACGGTGCCTCAGTGCGTGTGGTCTCGCTGCCGAGTGGCGAAGACCCTGACACGTTCGTGCGCGCCAAAGGAGCGGCTGCGCTGGAAAGTGCGCTGCACAATGCCATGGATTTCTTCGATGTGCAGGTGGAGCTGCTGTCGCGCAAAGGGTGGTTTGCCGACTTGCACCATCGCCGTCGTGCTGTGGACAAACTGCTCCCTACCATTCGCGCCACCAAGGATACCATTACGCGCGATCTCTACATCGCACGATTGGCTGAAGCGTCGTCGCTGGATAAATCCTTGGTGCAGCGGGAGGCCGATGAACCGTCGCCGCCGCCCACGCGCATTGGCACCAGTGTGGTTCGCGCCTCCGGGGAGCCCACTCCACCGCCACCCGGCGACGGTCCGCCACCCGACGATGCACCGAGCATGCCGCAGCAGCGAAGCTGGGTGCCCAAAGGGCAGTGGAAGGGGCGCGGCCGCTCGGCTGGTCCGGAGTGGCTGGCCACCGCCTCGCTGCCCCGGGTGAGCAGCGATGACCCGATCGAGCGGGAGCTCGTGCGCGTCATGCTGCGTGAGCGCGCCTGGACCGAGCGAATCGCCGAGCGTTTCGGCCCCGATGGATTTACCGACGAGCGCTTCGCGGCTCTCTTTCGCGCCTTGCTCGCGCACGGGGCCGAGACGGAGCTCGACCAGGTGCTGGCCGGTATGTCGCCGGATTTGCTGCAGCTGGCCGAAGCGCTGCTGGTACAGGTGGACGCCCCAACCGACGTTGACTTTGTCCTGCGCAAGCTCGAGGTGCGCGAACTCAGTCGTGCCATTTCGGCGCTGGGCGAGCAGATCAAAATGGCGTCGCCCGATGAAAAGCCGGCGTTGATGGAGAAGCAGCTGCGCCTGGCGCGTGAGAAGCAAAGCCTCTTGCATCAGGGCGGTCAGGGACGTAATCCCAAATAGGTGGGTCGCGCGGTGTTCGGGTTGGTGCCCCGTGCGCTATGTTCAGTTTATCGAAAGGGTTTGTTTCCGATTCTAGATGGAGGGTGGGCGTGCAGCCGGAACTCGTGGCGTTGTTGGCAGTGCAGGAAGACGATGCGGTAATTCGCGGTATTGAATCGGAGTTGGCCGCACTGTCGCCGCGAATCGCGTCGCTCGACAAAGCGCGTCAGCGGGCGCATGACGAGCTGGAGCGTTCGCGGGTTGCGATTGAGCGCGAGACTGAGCGCTACAAGACGCTCAACGACCGCATCACGGATCATCGCGAAAAGCACGAGCGCAACCTTGCCACGCTTGAGCAGGCGCGCAAAGTGCGCGAGGCAACGGCGGCCATGGCGCAGGTTGAAATGGCGCGCCGTGTATTGGCCGAAGAAGAAAGCGAACTGTCCGGCATGGCGCGTCGCTTGGGCGAAATGACGTCGGCGCAGGAAGCGCACCGTGCGGCTGCCGCCACGCTTGAAGAGGAACAGGCCACGGCGCGCGCGGAGATCGCCGCGGAGCAGGAGCGACTTAATGCCCAGCTCTCCGAGGCGCGCGGCGTACGCAACGAGAAGGCCAAACAGGTGAGTGCCGGGCTGTTGTCACGCTACGATCGCATTTCCACGCGTCGTCGCAGCAATGCGCTGTTTGCCATTCGTGGACTCACCTGCGGAGCCTGCGACACTGCCATCCCGCTGCAGCGTCGCAATGCGCTCATGGTTGCCGGTCTCATTGATGTGTGTGAGGCGTGTGGAGTGTTGCTCTTCGCGAGCCCGGAGCCACCGGCACCGGCCGTGGCGCCAGCCGACGCACCTGCTGAATAGCGCGATGCGCGCTCACGATGGCGCGCGTGGTATTCTGATCACGCGCGCCATTTTGTCGGCTGTAGATTGGCGGCTGTGACCACCACCGCCATTTCAGCCGCGCGCACCCGCACGGCGCCGCGCTGGCGCTCCGTGCCGGAAGCCGACGCGGCGCTCGTTGAAACGTTGCACAGCACGCTGCATCTGCCCCGCGTGGTGTGCGGCTTGCTCGTGGCGCGTGGCTACGGCAACGTGGAAGACGCGCGCCGGTTTTTGCGCCCCCGTCTGGAGCACGTGAGTGCCCCCGATTCGCTCACAGACGCATCACGGGCGATTGATCGAATTGCCGATGCCGTGCGCAAGCAGCAAACGATCTTCATTCACGGCGACTACGACGTAGACGGCATGTCGTCCACGGCGCTGCTCACGCGTGTCTTGCGCCACCTGGGCGCGCAGCACGTGGTACCGTGGGTGCCGCACAGGCTCACCGACGGCTACGACCTGACCAACAACGGTGTGGCCGCTGCCCGAGCTTGCGGCGCACAGCTGGTGGTTACGTGTGATTGCGGAACGTCGGCCAGGGCGCAGGTCGATGAACTGATGCGTGCGGGCATCGATGTGATTGTGACCGACCATCACTTGCCCGGACACGGCCTCCCGCCGGCGTACGCTGTGGTCAATCCGCGTCGAACGGATTGCATCTCAACCGACAAGGATCTCGCGGCTGTCGGAGTGATCTACAAGCTCGCGCTTGGTCTGTGTGATGCCATGGGCGTTTCCCGGGCCTTTGTGCACGAGCAGTTGGATCTGGTGGCGCTGGCCACCATCGCTGACGTTGCACCGTTGCGTGGAGAAAACCGTGTGCTGGTGCGGTACGGTTTGCGCATGCTCGGCGAAACACGCAATGCCGGTTTACGCGCCCTGGTGCGGTCGTCGGGACTCGAGGGAAAACCACTCACGGCGGGACGCGTGGGCTTTGTACTCGCACCTCGGCTCAACGCTGCCGGGCGCATTGGCGACGCCAAGCTGGGGCTCTCGTTGCTGCTGGCGCAGACCGATGCCGAAGCCAATGTGATTGCGCGTCAGCTGGAAGAACTGAATCGCGACCGGCAGTCAATCGACCAGGCCGTGCTCAGTGATGCGTTGCGGCAGGTGGACGCCACCGACCTCAGCGAGACCTACGGTCTGGTGTTGGCCAACGAGGGCTGGCATGCCGGTGTAATCGGCATCGTTGCCTCGCGCGTTGTGGAGCAGACCAGTCGCCCGACGGTGCTGGTTGCTGTTGACAACGGCGTGGGCAAAGGGTCGGGGCGGAGCATTCCGTCCTTTGATCTGCATGCGGCACTCGGCGCGTGCGCCGACTGCTTTGACCGGTACGGCGGACATCGCGCCGCGGCAGGTTTAACCATGCCCTCATCGATGCTGCCCATGTTTCGTGAACGGTTTGCGGATTACGCGCGCTCGAGCCTGAGTGCAGACGATCTGGTGCCGGAGTTGCGCATTGATCTGCGCGTGCCCGCCTCGGAAGTGGGAGAAGAGCTTGAAACGCTGCTTAAACATTTTGAACCGTTTGGCATCGGAAACGCGGCGCCCACATTGGCGCTCGATGGCGTGCGTCTGGCCACCGGCCCCCGGAAAATCGGCAAGGACGGCGTGCGTTTTCAGGTAGACCTTCCCACACGCACGATGGATGCGATCGCCTGGGGGTTGCCCTCGGGCAGCGCGCGGTTGGATCTGGCCTCGGCGGTGGATCTCGCGTTCCGCCTGGAGCGTGATGACTATCGCGGAGCATCAACGCTGCAGCTCCGGGTGCAGGCGGTGCGGGCAGCGGGCGCTACGGAGTCACCAGCCAGCGTGCAGTCACGGTGAACACTGCACCCGCCTCCGGCCGTCTCCTGCTGACGAACAGTTCATGCGTGTAATCGGCGGCGAGTGGCGCGGACGACGCCTCGCGGCGCCCAAGGGGACGCTCGTCCGTCCTACGGCCGATCGGGTGCGCGAAGCGTGGATGAGTATTCTGCGCGGTGATCTTGAAGACGCGCTGGTGCTCGACCTGTGCGCGGGCTCGGGCGCGTTGGGGCTTGAGGCGCTCTCGCGCGGCGCCGCCGAAGTGCATTTTGTAGAGCGCGCAGCCGCATCGCTGCGTGCGTTGGAGCAGAACATCGAGACCTTGGGGGCCGCAGATCGTGTGCAGGTCCGACGCGCTGACGCTGCGCAGTATGTAACCGGGCTTGCCGCCGGCGCCTACGATGTTGCCTTTGCAGATCCACCCTATGCCGACGACACGGCCGTTCTGATTGCCGAACAGTGGCTGCGCACACCGTTTGCGGCGGTGCTCAGCATTGAACATTCCGCCAGCGTGACCTTGCCCGGGAGCGTCGATACGCGGCGCTACGGCGATACCGCACTTACATTTTTCCGATGACGCTGCCTCGCACTCCCCGCATCGCACTCTATGCCGGCTCGTTCGACCCGTTTACGCACGGCCACGCCGACATCATGCGGCGCTCGCTGGGCTTCGTCGATCAGCTTGTGGTAGCAGTCGCGCTGAACATCAACAAGAAGCCGCTCTTCACTGCCGACGAACGAGTGGGCTTCATCCGTGCAGCCGCCGGTGATGAACCACGCGTGCATGTACGCGCATTTAACGGGCTTCTGGTTGATCTCGCACGGGAGATGAATGCTACGATGCTGGTGCGTGGATTGCGCGCTGTGAGCGATTTTGAATACGAGTATCAGATGGCGCTCATGAACCGGCACTTGCATCCGGGGTTGGAGACGGTGTTCATGGTCCCGTCCAACGAAACAACCTACATCAGCTCCAGCATGGTTCGTGAAGTGGCGCGCTTTGGCGGTGATATTTCCGCGCTGGTGCATCCGGTAGTAGCCAACGCGCTCGCCGAGCACTTCAAGAGCCGCGAGTCGTAGCAGCGCGCGAATGCCGTGCCTTCTTCAGGACCCTTGTCGATGACCACGCCGGTTCATCCGTTTGTACAATCCTTGTCGCGCCGAGCGGCAGCGTTTGCGCGCACGATTGTGTTTCCCGAGTCCGACGACGCGCGCACGCAGGAGGCTGTGCAACGGTTGAATGCGGCTGGTACAGTACGGGCGCTGCTGTTGCATGATGTGGCCGATGATGCGCGGCAGCCGGAGGTTGCCGATCTGCTGCACCAACGACGCGCATCCAGGGGGATGACCGCACAGGAAGCGGCCAAAGCCGTTCAGGATCCACTGCTGTTTGCCGATGGACTGGTGGCGTTGGGGCACGCCGATGGTTGCGTTGCCGGAGCGGTGCACACCACGGCCGCGGTGATTCGCGCCGCACTGTGGACGATTGGCACGGCGCCGAATGTGCGTACGGTCTCCAGTGCGTTTTATATGCTCGTGCCGTCGTTTCGTGACGTAGCGTACGAGGTGCTCACCTTCACCGATTGCGCGGTGTTGCCCGAGCCATCGGCGCAGCAGTTGGCCGATATCGCGATTGCTGCGGCTGATGATCGTCGCCGTATTGTAGGTGACGAACCCCGGGTGGCCATGCTCAGTTTTGCCACGCGTGGCAGTGCCGAATCAGCCAGTGTCGCACGCGTTCGTGAGGCCACAGCACTCGTGCGCCTGGCTCGGCCTGAGCTGGCGGTTGATGGCGAACTGCAGGCGGATGCGGCACTCATCGCGTCCGTCGCATCGCGCAAGGCGGCCGATTCCACGGTAGCCGGATTGGCCAACGTTTTGGTGTTCCCATCGCTCGACGCGGGTAATATTGGGTACAAGCTGGTTGAGCGTTTGGCCGGTGCACAGGCAATCGGTCCCATTCTGCAGGGACTGGCGCGTCCGGCCAGCGACCTTTCGCGCGGCGCGTCAGCGGACGACATTGTACAGGTAGCGGCAATCACCGCTCTTCAATCAGCGCGCAGCACAGATTAGCGCGCAGCAGATCACGACCTTACGCGTTGGAGCATTGCATGCCTTTTGCCATCGAACGGGACGACGATCTGCTCACCGTCGCCGTTGACGGACAGCTCGTGGTTGGGAATCGTCAGGAGCTCAAGCAGTTGGTGCTCGATGAAGTCGAACAGGGTGTTCGGCGCGTGCTCATCGATTTCAGCAACGGTGGCTATATCGACAGCTCCGGACTGGGCGCGCTCGTGTCGCTCAACAAGCGCATTCGGGAGCAGGGTGGAGAGCTGCGGCTGGCCGGCTTGAACGACGATCTCCGCACGCTCTTCGAGCTCACGCGTCTCGACACCTTGTTTCATTTGTACGGTACTCGTGCGGATGCGCTCGTTGGTTTCTGATTCCGGCAGCGGCGCTGCGGTGCCGTGCGGTGAATGGACCATAGCGTCGGACATCCGCGAGATCGACCGCGTGGTGCTGGCCGTTACGACACTGTGCGAAGCGGCCGGCTTTCCACCCAAGGTGTGTCGGCTCAACGTGCCGGTTGCGCTCACCGAGGCCATTGCCAACGCCATTGAGCGCGGCAACGGTGGAGACGTCGCGCGCTCGGTGCGCGTGATGGCACGTATTGATGAGGCCGGACTGTGCGTCGAAGTGACTGACGAAGGCAACGGTTTTGATCTGGACGCTGCCCGGGCGCTCGCCACAGAAGATGGGTGGGTAGAGCGTGAAGACGGACGCGGTGTGTTTCTCATGTACGCGCTCATGGATCATGTGGAGACATCGTGCGATGCCGGTCACACGGTACGACTGGTGTTGCGCAAATCATGAACACGTTGAGCGCCGTACTGGCGGCGTATCGTAGAGCCTCCGGTCGGGATGCTGCGCTGTGGGAGTGGCGCGCTCCCGATCAGCCGCCACTGATGGTGGCAGCTTCTGACGTGTTGTGTGCCGCGGCAACAGCGCTGCCCGATAGCGCACACGAAGACATCGCACACTGGGCCGGGCGTCGCGGATGGCGGGCCTTCCCGGTTGGTACGAACATGCTGCCCGCATGGCTGGTGATTGCGCCCGCGTGTGCCGTGCGCGACGGGCAGGAGGAACGGCCCGGCAACGTGCAAGCCGAGGCGGTAGACGTTTTGCTCTCCGAGCTCGTGCCGCACGTGCGCCGACTGTTGCGTGAACGCGATGGAGCCACGCACGAACTGGCCGAACGCTACGAAGAAATCAGTCTACTTTACGCCATCGGCGAGCTGCTCGGCAGCGGCACCTCAGTGGAAGCGGCGGCGTTTACCGTACTGCGCGAGTTGGCGCAGACTGTAGGTGCGGCACGTGGAGCACTCATGCTGCACGACCCGGTACGTGAAGTACTGGTACCGGCGGCGTTGTTGGGCATCACGCCGTCGGAAATGACGGTTGTGTCTGTGCGAGACGAGCGACTGCTGGCGGTGCGCGCCTTCACTACGGGGGAAACCTGCGTCGAAGATGGTGGCGCACCGTCACGCATCGGTGCGCCATTGCTTGGCGCCGATGGCGGTCCGGTGCTGGCCGTACCCATTCGTCGCATTTCGTCGGCTGGTACAGTGGCGTTGGGCGCCGTGTTGCTGGCCGGTCGGGCGGGTGATGCGCCGTTCAGCGCCGGCGATCGCAAGCTGGTGACGGCGATTGCCTCGCAGGTGGGCACAACGCT
>JAABRT010000158.1 GCA_011390805.1 Gemmatimonas sp.
GCCTGCTGCGCGCTCAGCGGGCTGAGCGCCGGTAACGCGACACTCGCCATGCCAAGCACGGCAAACGGCGTTACAGCGACGCTCAGCGCACGCATCAATCCGCCAATCGGTGTTCGCATCGCACGTGATGTGCTCATTCTTCGTCCTCGGCACCCGAGGTGCCCGATGGGGAGTACGATTCGGTGGGCATGGCAAACGCTTTCGCCAGCTCCGGATCGCCTTCGTCTCCCAGCACTCGCTGCGCGACATACTGGGCGGCAATCGGTGCAAATTTGAAGCCTTCGGCCTGCCCGAGTCCGGCAATCCACGCGTTCTGCGCGCCGGGAATCCGATCAATGATGAAGTTGCGATTGATGCTGCTTTCGTAGTGGCAGGTGCGGATTTCGAGCAACGGCGCATCGGCCAGCAACGGAAAGCGCTGCTGCAGCAAGCGTCGTGATCCTTCGAGTCGCTCAGGGCCGACCCAGCGTACGCTCAAGTCGGGATCCTGGTTGTTGGGATCGGGCGGTGCAGGGCGTGGTGGCTCCGGCAGCTTTTCCTTGATTGGATTGGGCGGTGTGGGCAGCGGCGCGGCACCGCCACGCACACGGAATCCACGGTTGTCTACGGGTAACGCCGGCCACCCCGTGACGCCCGGGAAATTCCAGCTCGGCATATTGGGAAAGTTGAACCGCTCGTCACCTGGAGGCGTGCCATAGTAACATGCCGTGCCCATGGGAATGCGGATGCGATTACCCAATAGTTCAGGAAAGACTTTACCAAACCATGGTCCGCACGAAAACACGAAGGCGTCGCCGCTGATGCGTGTGCCGTCATCGAGCGTGACGTATTGCATGCGGCCACCCGTGAGCGGACCCGGTGTCGCGCGACCCGTGATAAAGGTGGCGCCCATTCGCTTCGCGATCGCCGCTGTGGCTTGTGTGGCGTGACGCGCGCGGGCAACACCGGCGTCAGGTTCGTACACACCAACCGTAATGCCATCGGGATTGATCAGCGGCCACCGCTTGCGCACTTCATCCTGATCGAGCGTGTCAAACGCGACACCCTGTTTGGTCCAGACGTCGCGCGTGTTCTTGAGAAACGCTTCATCACGCGTGCGCAGGATGATGTCACCGGTGGTCATGAAAAAGCGTGTGTCGAACTCTTTCGCGTACTGTTCGTCAAACTCGCGCCAGTGCGCGATGGCACGTCGCGCCCACGCGGTCCACAGCTCACTGTTGGTGCCGCGATCACCGTACGACGAGCGAATGCCGCGCGTCTCGTCGCCACTGGTGGCCCGCGAGTTGGCCGGGCCGTAGATGTCGATAATCGTCACGCGTTCACCGCGCTGACAGAGCTCCAGTGCAGTAGAACAGCCCCAGATGCCCGCACCGATCACCACCGTGTGGCCGGCATCAGAGCGCCGGCGAACGAAAGCTGCCGACGACGCTGCTTCAGCGGGTGCGGTAAAGGGGCCCGGTACTACTCCACCAAGCACTGCGCCGGCCCCAAGGCCGGCGATACGAAGAAAATCTCGGCGCGGCAACAGCGATTCGCTGTCGTTCGCGTTTGGCGCTGGCCGAAGGCCGTCGTCGGATACAGTCACGCTCAACATGCTCCCGGAAAAGGCGGTAGGAATAGCGAAGTTGGTGCGCTGATTGGTCGAGCGCAATCGCCCGCGAGGGATTGCCAGCACATCCGCATCCGGTAAGGTTAACCCACAGCGTTTTCCCCTCCTTCTTTCCCACTCCCCGAGGTTGTCAATGCGCTGTTCCATCGCGCTCGCGCTCACGCTTGTTCTGGCGTCTTCCGCATCGGCGCAGATTACCCCCCGCACGCAGGTGATTCCCGAAGGCCAGCGCGCGTCTGCCACGCTGTCGCCCGGCATTCGCTACGGCGACGTCATTTACGCATCGGGACAGCTGGGTACAAGCCGCGACAATCCCAACGCCACCATCCAGGACGAAACACGTCGCGCACTGGAAAGCACGAAGCGTGTGTTCGAAGCGGCTGGCACCACGATGGCGCAGACCATCAAGTGCACGGTGTTTCTTGTGAACGTGGCAGACTTCCGCGGCATGAACGAGGCGTACACCGAGTTCTTCCCCGACTCGCCGCCCGCGCGCTCAACTGTGGTGATTGCGGCGCTGGTGGTGCCGAATGCCAAGGTTGAGATCGAGTGCATGGCGGCGATTCCGCCCAAGTAACTGAGAGCCGCCTCATCAAAGCGGGCGGTGCGTCACGATCGCGCACGCTGCGAGATAGCGCGATCGTGAGGCAATGGTGGGTCAGGGAATGCGTGTGATGCCTATGTCATCCACGTGTACCTGACCCACTCGTGTTTTGTCGAACACGAGCCGGATTTCCCTGAGCGAGCGCACGTCAAAGTTGCCGGCAGCAGCGGCAAACTCGCGGATGGGCATGACATATGTGTGCAGCACCTGCTCGTACCGGGCGGAGAAACGCTGGGCGTCGCGCCCCTTGCGCCTGTACACGAATGACTCGATCGGACGACGCACCGGTCCGAAGCTCGATAGCGGCAGTCGTGCCGTATTGCCGGCGCCATCTACGAGCTCGATAGACAAATCGGGCGGTGTCGTGTCTTTGGCCGGTTTGTCCCGACGCGGCGCGGGCGGCTTGGGCGTTGTGCGCGCACTGTCCGCTGCACTGTCGCGCGAGGCGCTGCTGTCGCGCGCTGTCTTGCGTGCGCCGGGCGTCTGATCGGTGTAGAACATGGACAACGTGACGGCGCTGCCCGCGTCTGTTTGCAACGCATTTGACAGCGAGTCGGAAAGCGCTACGGTAAAGCGTGCCGGCCAGCGTGGTGTGCTGTCCTTGGCGGTGGGATTGTTGTTCCAGCCGAGCCGCACGGCGGTATTCTGTTGCGAGCTGTTGGCCGAGCGGTAGGGCATATCAAACTCGCGCCACGTGGACAGTGAATCGCCGCGCAACGTCACTCCATGCACGCTGCCTGTGGTGAGATCAATATCGTCTTCAAAGTTGGCCAGAGAGCGTTCGTCGGCATCGGCGTACCGTGTGAGGTACATGGTGGGCGGCAACCAGTCGCCGGCGCTGCGGTGATCACGAAACAGTGCGCGGTACTCCGCTTTACCCAGCAGTGTTGCATCGAGAAAACCACCGATCACCACACGGCCGAACTCGCGTTGCGCTTCGCCACTGATGAGTGAGTTCAGCGCCAACCGTCGGCCGGAGAGCCTGCCATTGTCACGCTCGTTCCAACCGGTGTTCCACTGTCCGTGGTTGGCCCGGTACATAAGCATGGCGCTCTTGAAGTAGTCAGTGCCCGGTGTGAACGAAATGCGATTGTATTGCGAGAGACCGTTAAACGTGCTCACGTCGCCGTCGTGCGTGCCGTGAATTACCAGGTAGTTCACATCGCGAATGGGCGTGCCTTTATCCGACGGTTTGTACTGACCGTCTACCGGAGCGATGGCAACAAGCGACTTGATGTCGAAGTTGAAATCAAACCTCTGCGTAGCGTCGTCGGGGTAGTGCGCGAGTGTGTTGAAGGCGCCGGCGACCGCCACCGCTTCACCACCGCGCGAGTGTCCCATGAGCGCAATGCGGGACATGTCAACGCGACCGGCCAGTGGTTTGCCCGTTGAATCGTTGAGTGCGCGGAATATTTCGAGGTGTTTGAGCAGCATCCACCCGCGCGCATCGTTTTCCGCTCGCGCCGCACCATTGAGAAAGTTTTCATCAATGGACGCCAGGATGTAACCACGCGACGCCAGCAACTCTCCCAGCCATTCGTAGCCGGGATCACTGAAGTCTTT
>JAABRT010000159.1 GCA_011390805.1 Gemmatimonas sp.
CCCTCAAAATCTCTCTCGGAATGCGCGCGGGCCGGTGGTGACGGGCGCGGTTCTCTGCGCCTCTGTGCCTCTGCGGTACAGGCAGTTCCCCCGCGCGGCAGCCTAGCGGGGGCCCGCTCGGCTAGGTGGCCTCCGCGCCCTCTCGGTCCCGCTCTGTGGCTCTGTGTTTAATGGACCGGCCTTCCACGAGGTACACAACGTCTTCCGAGATGTTGGTCGCCAGATCGGCGATGCGCTCGAGGTTGCCCGACACCAGCAGCAAATCCATACCGGCACCGATGCGGCGCGGGTCTTCCATCATGTGCGTGAGCAGGATGCGGAAGTTGTTGGCGTGCAACTCATCCACCCGGTCATCGCGCTTGAGCACGGTGCGCGCCATCGTGGCATCGCCGCGAATGAATGCGTCGAGCGACACGGTGAGCATGTCGGTGGACAGACGCGCCATTTCCTCGATTTCGGGCAGCACCGGGAAGTGCGTGCCTTGCACCATGTAAATCACCGTCTCCGCGATGTTCACGGCGTGATCCCCAACGCGTTCCAGATCGTTGGCAATCTTCATCGCAATCGTGATCAGGCGCAGGTCGCGGGCCATCGGCTGCTGCAGTGCCAGCAGGTTCACGGCCAGGTCATCGATCTCCATTTCGGCGGCATCAATGCTGCCGTCCTGATCAATGACTTCGTAGGCCGTATCCCGGCTGCGCGTAGTGAGCGCCTCTACCGCTGTCTTCACTGCAGTCTCCGCCAGCCCCGCCATACGAATGAGCGCGGTGTTCAGCTTGTCCAGATCGTCCTGGAAATGGCGGTGACTCACCCAAATCTCCCGGTAATGTAGGCTTCCGTGCGTTCCTCGCGCGGATTGGTGAAGAGCTCATTGGTCGCACCATACTCAATCACTTCGCCCATGTACAGAAAGGCCGTGTGATCAGACACACGCGCCGCCTGCTGCATGCTGTGCGTCACGATGACTACCGTGTAGTCCTGCTTAAGTTCGTAAATCAGGTCTTCGATTTTCTGTGTCGCAATGGGGTCGAGTGCCGACGCCGGTTCGTCCATCAGCAGGACCTCGGGCTCCACGGCCAGTGCACGGGCAATGCACAAACGCTGTTGCTGACCGCCCGATAATGCCAGCGCACTGCTGTCGAGACGGTCCTTGACCTCGTCCCACAACGCGGCCTGGCGCAACGAGCGCTCTACGAGTTCGCTGAAGTCGCCCTGGTAGCCGTTGATCTTGGGACCAAAGAGCACGTTGTCGTAGATAGACTTGGGAAACGGATTGGGCTTCTGAAACACCATGCCGATGCGTCGGCGCACGTCAACCGCGTCTACGCCGGGCCCGTAAAGGTTGCGCCCCTGAAACAATGCCTCACCCTCAATCCGCACACCCGGAATAAGATCGTTCATGCGGTTGAAGCAGCGCAGCAACGTACTCTTGCCGCAACCGGACGGACCGATAAACGCCACCACTTTCCGATCGGGGATGCTGAGCGACACATGCTTGAGCGCACGCGTTTCGCCGTACAACACTGATAAATCCCGCGCCTCGAGTTCAATCGTTCCGGTGGGATTCCGAATGGCTCCACTCATGAACTCAGCTCCGCCGCGTGTATTTGTTGCGCAGCCAGATCGCGATTCCGCTCATGCTGAGCAGCAACACAAGCAATACCAGGCTGGCCGCCGCAGCGACTTCGTGAAACTCGGGTTGCGGGCGTGAGACCCAGTTGAAAATCTGAAACGGAAGCACCGTATACTGATCGGAAGGGTTGGTTGGAATGAAGGCCACAAAGCCCAGCGCGCCCACCAGAATAACGGGCGCCGCTTCACCAATTGCGCGCGAGAGCGCGAGAATGGTGCCCGTCATCACGCCGGGCATCGCCATCGGCAGGATCTGATGACGAATGGTTTCCCAGCGTGTGGCGCCCAGCGCGTAGGCGCCGAGCCGGATGGAGCGTGGCACGGCTTTGAGTGCTTCCTGCGATGCGATGATAATCACGGGCAGGATGAGCAGCGCCAGCGTCAGCGCCGCGGCCATGAGGCTGCGACCGAGCCCCATCACACGCACAAACAACGTCAACCCGAGAATACCGTACACGATGGACGGTACGCCGGCCAGATTGGCGATGTTCATTTCGATGAGCCGCTTCCAACGGTTGTTGTCAGCGTACTCTTCCAGCCAGATGGCGGTGCCTACGCCCAACGGGAAGGCAATCATCGCGGTGAGAAAGAGCACCCACGCCGAGCCAACAACCGCCGGACCGATGCCCGCCCGGTCCGGGAAACGCGACGGGAAGCCGGTGATCATGTCGAGGCTCAGCCGTGCCGTACCGTCGCGCAGCAGATCAATCAGCAGTGCCGCCAGCACCACCACACCAATGAGTGTGGCCACCAGACAGACGGCCGCAAAAGCTTTGGCAATCAGACGACGCTGACTGATGCGCGGTGCGAAGCGCGATGGATCACGCTGGGCCGCCTCGCTTGGAACCCGGTCCATTTCCAACGGCAACGGCGTATCGTTTGGGGCGCTGTTGGCCGGTGTGTCCTGACGGCCCACCTGAAACTGGGGACGCTGCACCGAAACGCTGGCCCCACGTCCAGCTCCCGCCGCACCATTCGCAAGCGGCGCCACATTTTCATTCGTAGGCTGCATTTATTCGTACACCTCACGGAAACGTCGCAACACGACGTTGCTGATGATGTTCACGAGCAGCGTCACTGCGAACAACGTGAGGCCTACCGCGAAAATTGTGCGATACTCCACCGTACCATGTGGCAGTTCGCCCATGCTTGTCTGTGCGATGTACGCCGTCATGGTCTGCACGCTGCGCAACGGATTCAACGTCATTTGTGGTGTTGCACCGGCGGCGATGGTGACGATCATGGTTTCGCCGATCGCGCGCGAAATCGCCAGCAGAAACGACGCGATGATTCCCGACAGCGCAGCCGGTACCACGGTGCGTGTGGCCACCTCGAACTTGGTTGCACCCAGCGCGTAGGCGCCTTCGCGCAATGAACGTGGCACCGCACTCATGGCGTCTTCCGACAGCGACGAAACCATGGGCACAATCATGATGCCCATTACCAGACAGGCACTGGCCGCGTTGAAAATGTCGGCATCGGGCCAGAACACACGCAGCAACGGCGTGACGTACAACAGCGCGAAGTAGCCGTACACCACGGTTGGCACACCGGCGAGTACTTCAAGCACTGGCTTGAGCACACGCCGCACACGGTCGTGCGCGTACTCGCTGAGATAGATCGCACTGGCGAGGCCGATCGGAAGGGCGACTGCAGCGGCACCACCTGCGACCAGCAACGATCCCATCAGCAACGGCAGAACGCCAAAACTCTTGCTTTCAAAAAGTGGTGTCCATCGCGTGCCGGTCAAAAACTCCCACGGAGAAACGTCGGCAAAAAATCCAAGCGATTCAAATACCAACACACCGACGATGCCCACCGTGGTAAGAATGGACACGGTGCTGGCCAGCACGAGCAGCAGGCGAATGCGCCGCTCATTGCTGTGCCGACGCGCCAGGC
>JAABRT010000160.1 GCA_011390805.1 Gemmatimonas sp.
GCAACGGCCGCAATGGTGGCCGCCGCGTCGTTGGTGGCGGCCTCGCTTACGGTAGTGCCGGCCGAGGCGGCTTCGCTATCCCCACTCAACGAGGGCAGTTTGTCCCGCAGGAGCAGCGTCACGGCGAGGACCACAACGCCGCCGGCCAGTGCCATGAAGACATCGCGACCGGTTCTTGCGGCGGGGCGCGCATTACCGGGCTGCGAATTCACAGGCGTTGTACCGGCGGCCTGCGCATCGGCGGCCGGCGCATCGGCGGCCTGCTCATCGGGGCGCGCATCGTCGTTGGACGAGGGCAACTGTTCATTGGTCATAACATGAATAATCGCACCAATCGGCCCTCATCGGCACCCTCCGGGGCGTCAGCGCCGGCAGACGGGGCGGGGAGCGCGGTGTCAGTGACTGGCTCGCTGGAGCGTGCGCGCGCATTGGCACAGCTTGATGTTGACGCGCATCTGGCCGATCCGTCGCGGCGGCAGGCGTTCGTGACGCCCATGTTTGATGTGATTGCTCCGCGGTACGATCAGTTCACGCGGTTGTTCTCCTTTGGCATGGACGCCTCGTGGAAGCGGGAGGCAGTACGCGTGGTCGCGGAAGCGCTGCGCGCGGGTACGCATGAGCGCGCCCGCGTGCTGGATCTGGCCTGTGGCACGGGGGACTTCGCGTTTGCCGTGGCCCGGGCGGTGATGGATCGCCTTCCCGATATGGAAGTGCTCGGGCTTGATGCCTCGCATGAGATGATTCGCCATGCAAGGGCGCGTCTGCACGGCACCGACAAAGACGTGGCGTCACGCGTGTGGGTGGGCACTGGTGATATGACACGGTTGCCGGTGCGCAGCGCCAGCGTAGACGTGGTTACGGCGGGTTATGCCGTGCGTAATGCGCCTGATCCGTTACTGGCCATTCGGGAGGCGGCGCGTGTACTACGGCCGGGAGGTCTGTACGTCACGTTGGACTTCTATCGACCGGAGTTCGCCCCGTGGAGATGGCTGCTGCTGAACTATTTGGCCTTCGCGGGTAATCTGGTGGGGTGGTCGTGGCATCGCACGCCGGTAGTGTACGGATACATCGCGCGATCCATTGATCACTTCATGTCGTGGCAGGCGTTTTCCCGGGCGCTGTCGGACAACGGGTTTCGCCCGCGATCCGTACGGCGCTGGCTTGGTGGTGGTGTAGCGCTGCATGTGGCCGAACGGATTTGAATACTGAATCGCGATCGCTGCTCCGTATGCCTACTCACACACTGTTGCAAACACTCATCCAGACCGCACGTCGTACACGGCTGCAGCAGTAGCGCTGCGCTGCGTTCATTTGTCTTCAGCTCATCTCATTTATGCTTTCTGTGCACCGGTTGTCTTTGCCCGTATCGCGTGTGCTGCGACGTTCGCGCGGCCTGACCATGAGCGCTCTGTTGCTCGCGTTGGCTGCCTGCAGCGGCTGCAACAGCTCGGACGCCACCGGCCCCGGTCGTCCGTCCGACCCGGCCACTGAAACATTCGCCGCCGAGCTTGGCGTGAATCTGGCGAACATGACGGAGCGTGCCGACAAGTTGTATGTGCAGGATCTTGTGCAGGGTACCGGTGAGGAAGCTGTTGCCGGACGGCGTCTGCGCGTGCGCTACACCGGCTGGTTGGCCTCCGGTACGCAGTTCGACAGCAATGTGTCGTCGGGCGCGGCCTTTGAGTTTGTGCTGGGCGGCGGCCGGGTGATTGCCGGCTGGGATATCGGTGTGCCGGGAATGCGCGTGGGCGGAAAGCGTCGCCTGGTGTTCGGATCGGAGTACGGCTACGGCGCGCAGGGCTCAGGCCAGATTCCACCCAACGCCACGCTCGTGTTTGATGTGGAGCTGGTAAGCATCGTGAACTGAGCGGCGAGGCAATTGCCGGTTGCGTAAACCCGCGATACCAGCGGCAGATGATATCTGCGATTGCTTAATCGCGTGATTCCAGCGGCGATGCAATCGCCGTCGCCACAAGATGATCATTGAGCTGCGTCCACCATGCACGCACCGTGATCTGTTGCCGGGCGAACTCGGGAAGAAACAAGCGCACCTCGAGTTCGCCCTCGCCTTCGGGAAATACTTCAACCTCCTGAAAGCGCACGTAGCGATGCACGTGCGGATCAATGGACTTGTACACCGCTTCCTTGAGCGCAAAGCGCAGGCGAACCGCTTCCCGATAAGCCAACGCATCACGCAATGACAAGTCGTCAAGCGCATTGCGTTCGTAGGCCGTGAGAATCTTTGGCGCCAGATCAGGGCGCGCCAGCTCGGCCACCCCCGGTCGTTCTTCTACGTCTACGCCGAGTGTCTGTACCTCGGGCGCGAGCGGTGCAACCAGTGCCACAGCCAGTGTGCGCTTGTGGCTCACCGAGCCGAGCACTCCTGTTGGCATGAGCGGCGCACCCCGCGCGTTGCGCAATACGGGTTGCTCCCGATGCTGCGGCGAAATCCGGTTGAGTGCATCGCGCAACGCCACGCGTCCTCCCACAAACGACACACGTCGTGGCACGGCCAGCGCGTTGGCCAGCTGCAGTTCGTCGTGGTGCAACAGCTGCGACGCGACATGCAGCGCGTCCAGCGAGAGCTGTTCATTCTTGCTGTCGGGCAGACGCACCGCTGACAGCAGTCCGTGTGGCAATGTGGACTGCGTGAGCAGAGCGAAGTGGTCGTGGCCGGATTCCATGCGCGTTGTGTCCCTCGGGAAAGAGGCAGTGGACTGGCTGCATAATCTTCGCTTACCCATTGATTGCTGCCAAGCGGCAACCCGTATTCACGACCCACAGATTGCCATGGGCGTGACCCGCACGTATCGTGCGGCGGTTTCACCGACAGCTCATCTCAAGCCCCAGCGCTCGATTTATGCGCCAATCCAGCGCTCCGCCATCTGTTGTGCAGGCCATTACCAACAGACAGGCGTGGTACATCGTCGCAATCCTCACGCTGGCCAACGTCAGCGGCTTTGTTGATCGGCAGATCCTGGCACTGCTGGTTGAGCCGATCAAGCGTGATCTCGGCGTCAGTGATACGCAGGTGTCGCTGCTGATGGGACTGAGTTTTGCGGTGTTCTACTCAGTACTCGGCATCCCCATTGGACGACTCGCCGATCGTCGCAGTCGGCGTGCGCTGGTGGCCGCAGGAGCGGTGCTCTGGAGTGCGATGACTGCGTTGAGCGGACTCGCGCGGTCGTTTGCACAGCTGTTCGCGCTGCGAATCGGCGTTGGCGTTGGTGAAGCAACGCTGGGTCCATCGGCGGTGTCGATGATTGCCGATTCCTTTCCGCGCGAGCGGCGGGGATCGGCCATGAGCGTGTACATGCTGGGCACCTTTCTGGGCAGTGGCATTGCCTACGCGCTGGGCGCCTACGTGGTGGGACTGGCCGATGCGCAGGGTGATGTGATGCTTCCGCTGGTGGGTGCAATACGTCCGTGGCAAACGGTGTTTTTTG
>JAABRT010000161.1 GCA_011390805.1 Gemmatimonas sp.
GATCTTTGTGCAGTCGGTCGACGAAGTGGTGCGCATCAGGACGGGCGAACGTGACGTTGATGCCCTCACCGCCGTGATGGACCCGATTCGCGACGTACATGGCGACCCGGTTCAGATGTCACAAACCGTTGAACTGGGCGCGATCAGCCGTCCGCGGGAGCGCTGAGCCATGGAGATCTCAGGCGGAGCTACGGCGTGGGTGCTGGTATCCACGGCGCTCGTACTCGTGATGGTACCGGGGCTGGCATTTTTTTACGGGGGACTGGTCCGCGGCAAGAGTGCGCTCACTACCATGCTCATGTGCATCGCAGCCTTGGCAGTGGTCACGGTGCAGTGGGTAGTGTTTGGCTATTCACTGGCCTTCGGTGAAGGCTCACGCTGGTTGGGCGATCTCGGCTATCTCGGTTTGCGCGGTGTCGGTGCCGAAGGTGGACCGTACGCGTCGGCGATACCACACGTGCTGTTCGCCGCCTTTCAGGGCATGTTCGCCGGTATTGCGGTTGCGCTCTTTTCCGGCGCAATCGTAGAACGCATGCGCTTTGGTGCGTACCTCGTGTTTGGTGTGCTGTGGACCACCTTCGTATACGATCCGCTGGCGCATTGGGTGTGGGGCGAAGGCGGTTGGCTGCGCGAACTGGGCGCGCTCGATTTTGCCGGTGGCACCGTGGTTCACATCAGCGCCGGCATGACGGCCATTGTATTGGCGCTGGCACTCGGACCGCGTCGTGATTTCGGACGCATCGCCACCGTTCCGCACAATGTGCCATTCACATTGCTCGGCGCCGGCCTGCTGTGGTTTGGCTGGTTTGGATTCAACGGCGGATCTGCATTGGCCGCTGACGGTGTTGCAGCCAACGCCTTGCTCACCACGCACGCGGGCGCGGCGTCGGGTGTCGTGGCGTGGTTGATTTGTGAACTCATTCGCGGCAAACGCGCCACGGCGGTTGGTGCGGCCACGGGCGCCGTGGTCGGGTTGGTGGCCATCACACCCGCGGCAGGGTTCGTCACACCCATGGGTGCGCTGGCAATCGGTGCGCTGTCTGCACCGTTGTCGTTCGCCGCGCTGCATCTGCGTGCCCGCTCACGCGTAGACGACACGCTCGATGTGTTCGCCTGTCACGGTGTGGCTGGCATTTCCGGTGCATTGCTCACCGGCGTGTTCGCCACAACAACTGTGAATGAAGCGGGCGCCAACGGTGCGCTGTATGGCGGGAACTGGGATCTGCTTGGTGTGCAGCTCATCGCCGTACTGGCCACGATGGTGTTCGTAGGAGTGGCCAGCGTGGTGTTGCTGGCACTGGTGCGCGCGGTAATGCCGGTGCGCATTGCGGTTGACGCAGAGGTCGTAGGCGTTGACCTCAGCGAGCACGGCGAGGAGGCGTACCACGGCAACGATCTGAGCGACTTCACCGGTCGGCGGCTCTCGCTGAATGAGCCGGTGGTCATTCCGGTAAGCAAACCACAGCCGGGTGTGGTCACGGTGGCGCGATAAAAAAAGATCCCCCGGTCCGCGAAGGGCCGGGGGATTCTTTGTTCAGGCATGAGATGGTGTTTGCGTCAGGCGCGACAGAAGTTCACAGGCATTCCGTCTGCGTCACGCGCGACACGTGTTCAGCGGGATTCCGGCTGACCACCCTGACGGCTCTTGAGCCAGCTCAGCGGAATGAGGAACAGCGGCGACAGAATGAGGCCGAGCAGGATGTTGATCCAGGTCAGCGCCATGAAGTAGGCCGACATGCCAAACGCTGCCCACAGGGTTCCGAACGTGCCTGCTTCTTCCACGCTGCCGTCTCCATCTACCGGTGAATGCCGAATCGGTGCAGTTGCCGCACCGCGGGACGCTAATGCCGTGCATGTCTGCCCGTCAACCCATGCGCATTTATAATGGTGCATGACATCGCGTTCGTTCCCGAATCCGCCCGCGGCGCCTCACCAACGCGCGCCCGCTGAACGCACGGACAATCCGCACTGCGACACCCCGCTTCGCGAGGCCATCGCACGGCTTGATCTGATCTCTGGTCCGCTCGTGCTGGCGGTATCGGGCGGCAGCGACTCGATGGTGCTGTTGCATGCCATGGCGCGCTGGGCGCCGGAACGCGTGGCAGTGGTTGCCACGTACGATCATGGCACGGGGCTGCACGCCACCGAGGCCGCGGCGCTGGTGGTGCGGGAGTCCAGGCGGCTTGGCTTGAATGTCGTGCGCGAACGCGCGCGCACGGCGGGTGCGACCGAAGCCCAGTGGCGCGATGCACGGTGGGCGTTTCTGCATCGGGTGGCCCGCGCATATGGCGCACGCGTCGCCACCGCGCATTCCGCCGACGACCAGCTGGAAACGGTAGTGCAGCGGCTGCTGCGCGGTACGGGCACACGCGGACTGGCCGCGCTCGCGGCCGAGGGGCCGGTGGTGCGACCGTGGCTGTCCCTCTCGCGCGCCCAGCTGGTTCGCTACCGCGAGCAACATGCGGTGCCCATCGTGCCCGATCCATCCAACCTCGACCGGCGTCATCAACGCGTGCGCGTTCGGGAGGATCTGCTGCCCGCCATTGCACGCGTGGATCGCAACTTTGCCGCAGACATGTTGGCTATCGCACGGCGCGCTGCGGCCTGGCGTTCCGACATGGATGCCTTTGTTCGCACGCTGCCATGGCGCGAAGTCGCCAGCGGTGTGTGGCAGCTCGAGCGGGCCGCTGTCGCCGGCTGGTCGGCCGACGCGCTGGCCGTTGTGTGGCCGGCGTTGCTCGGCCCGTGCGGCATCACACTCGACGGGAGCGGAACGCGGCGTTTGGTTCGGTTTACCATCGGGAGTGGGCGGGCCGGACAGTTGCTGCTGCCGGGAGGCGCCGCGGTGGTGCGACGTGGAGACGTGTTTGAAGTGCGTTCGGCGCAATCGGTGGAGCGCCACGCGCAGGCACAGTCGGCGCCGTCTGTTGTACTGGAGGTGGGCGCGACGCTGCGCTGGGCACATTGGCGTATGGCACCAGTGCGCACCGCGCCGGAAGGCGAGGTACCACCGCCCAGCATGGCGGCCTTTCCACGCTCAGGTGTACTGGAAGTGCGAGGGTGGCGCGCCGGTGATCGTATCCGGAATGCACAGACAGGCGCGTATCGGCGTATCTCGCGGTATCTTGCAGAGTACGGTGTACCGCGGCTTGATCGCAGCGGCTGGCCGGTAGTGTTGCTCGACGGGGAAGTGGTGTGGGTCCCCGACATAGTTCGCGGCCTGTCCGCACCGTCCCGATCCGGAAGGTCGGACCTTATCTGGTATCGCAGTGAGCGCGAGTTCGGTTGATCCGCGCCTCGACGGCCGAGCTGTCAGGCGCATTGCGTATGATGCGGCAACAATTCAGCAGCGGGTGCATGAGCTCGGGGTAGAGATTACCAAAGCCTATCCCGATGGCG
>JAABRT010000162.1 GCA_011390805.1 Gemmatimonas sp.
CCCACGAGTGCGCCGGTTACAACCGACACGCTCCCGCTCAATACGTTCTTCGGGTCGATCTCCCCCGATCTGCGATGGATTGCCTACAACGCGCCTGGCACTGCCGGTATCCAGCTGCAACCGTGGCCCGCCATGGACCGGCGCTATCTCGTGGACGCCATCGGCATGGAACCGCGCTGGGCATCGGCAAATGAACTCGTCTACCTGTCACAATCCCGCGATCTGGGCGGTCAGGCAGCAGCCATCAAGAGACTTCGCATCGAACCCACCAGCGGCAATCCGGCAGGGCCGTTTGAGACCATCACGCGCGATGCACGCTTTGCCGACACGCCAGGGTGGTCGTTTGCGCTCACACGCGACGGAGAGCCGGTGTACCTGCAGTCGCCCTCGGAGAACCTCGGCTTCTATGTGCGCGTGGTGCCGAACTGGGTGGCGCAGATGAAACGCACGGTCGACGAGGCAAACCGGTGAGCAGTCGCGGCGCGTTCAGCGCCCGAGCCTCACCTCGGCACCCGCTCCCGCAACTCACTTAGCCAGTTGGTGATCACCACATACGGCAGGCTGCCTGTGCGATCCTCCGGGATGGCCATGAGAAAACGCTGTCCGTCGGGCGTGACATCATAGTCCACCGTCTCGCGAACGAGTGTGGCATCATCCGGAACGCTGAATAGCAACACCGGTTTGCCCACCCGCCCGGTAGTGGGGTCAAACTCCGCCGCCAGCACATCGGCACCCCGACGGTACACGACCTCCCGCCCGCCTTTCGTCCATCGAGGCTGAGAGCCACCCTCGGCGCTCACCTGAACCCGCCGCACCGTGCCATCGAGTTTGCGCACAAAAATCTGCGCTCGCGAGTCGGGGTCCAACTCACTCCAGGCAATCCACGCGCCGTCCGGCGAAAACGAAGCGCCGTTCTGCGATCGCTCGCGGGAGCCGAGCGGTTCCCCCTCTCCGCCGGAGCGTGGCGCCAGCATGATGGTCTCGCCATCGTACACGCGCGTGTAGGCAATCGTCTGTCCGTCCGGAGACACACTCGTTGGTAGTTTGTCTCTTTCGGTGAGCAGCAACGTGTCCAGCGGCCGGCCGTCCAACCAGCTCACGCCGATGTCATACACAGGCGTCTCCACCGCGTGTATCACCCCGCGGCCGTCCGGAAGCCAAACGGGGGAAAACGCCGTTCCCTTCGCGCGGGAGAGCGGTGTGAGCAGGCCGCGTGCCACTTCATACGCCCACACCTCAAACGTTCCGCCAACGCGTGTGAGCGCGATGAAGTCACCGTTGGGCGACACCCTCGGTTCGAGCCACGGGCCCGGAGGCACGATCGTCTCTTCCCTTGTACCGTCACGCCGTACCCACTGAACACGATTTTGCGTGAGCGTTTCGCTGCTGCGTGCGAATACCAGTGTGCCGTCAGGCGATACATCGTACGCGGCCGTACCAGCGGTCAACGCCGACGCCACGTCTTCTACCACCGGCACCGGTGCGCGTGTAATGCGCAATGCGTTCTGGTCAAACGGTGCGGCTAACACCGCACCATCGCGCACGAACAACAGGTGGCCGCTTTCGGTGATACGTGGATTGGTTGCATTGCTCACAATCGCGGTGCGCACGCCGGTTGCGATTTCAACCGCCTCCACACGCGACGACTCAGCCGGTGCGGCGAAGCTGTGATACACGACGTGCTTTCCGTCCGGCAGCAGCTGCGGAGACCAGTGTGCAAACTCTTTGCGCGTGGAGTCGATCGTACTCACAATCTGCTCGGCGCCACCTTCTGCGGGCACTCGGGAAAGTCCCTGTGGACGAGTGGTGCGACTGAAGTAGATATAGCCATCGTGGCCCCATACAGGCCCCACGGAATGCGCACGCTCGGCCAGTTGGGTGGATGGTCCGCCCGCGACCAGGACCCGGCGCAGTACGTTGTCGCCTCCAACAAACACAATGGACTGCGCGTCGGGGGAAAACGCTGACGCGAATGATCCTTCGGTACCGGCGATTAATCGTGCAGCCGTGTCACCCAGTGAACGCAACGCGGTGCGGCGCACACCAAGCGAATCACGCACCGAACGCATCACATGCTGTCCGTCGGCCGAGATAACGATGTCGCCGCCAAAGGCCGATGTTGTGGGCAGTTGAAAAGCGAATGCGAGGCGAGGCGCTTCAGGAACGTTCGCGTCGCGCGTTACTCCCCAACCGATCAGTGCGCCGAGCAACAGACTTATCCCCGCGGCTGCAAACAGAGCGCCCTTTGAACTACCGCGTGTGCTTGATGCACCGCCGCTGTTGGTGCCGATTGATGCGCCCGTCAACTGATTGCTGTCGCGTCCATCACGCATCGCGCTCATGAACGCGTCAACATCAGCAAATCGATCGGCGGGCAATTTTTGCAGCGCAGTGCGCAGCGCCGCGTCCACATTCGCCGGCACAGACGGTCGCAGCACCGTTGCAGAGCGCACAGGTTCAGTAAGCAGCTTGGCAACAATCGCCTGCGCATTCGTTCCGGTGTGCGGCGGCTCGCCGGTCAGCATCTCATATGTGACCGCCGCCAGCGCGTATTGATCGGCGCGATGGTCTACCTGCTTGTCACCCATGGCCTGTTCCGGCGCCATGTACTGCGGTGTGCCAAGTGACAATCCGGTTTGTGTCATGCGCGCACCGCCGGCCTGTTGCACCGCCAGCGCGATTCCAAAATCCGCCACCAGTGCGTGCGCACCCGAGAGCAGAATGTTTTCGGGCTTGATGTCGCGATGCACAATGCCTTGTCCATGCGCTTCGGTGAGTGCGCCGGCGATCTCCCCCGCAATGCGCAACGCATCAGCTATGGGAAGCTGCGTCTCACGTTCCAGCCGGTCGCGCAGCGTTTCACCGCGAATGTACGGCATCACATAAAACAACAAACCATCAGCGTCACCCGAGTCGAGCAGCGGCAGAATATGCGGGTGCTGCAGGCGCGCCGTAGTGCGAATCTCGCCGAGAAAACGCTCACCGCCGAGCGCTGCACCGAGGTCGGGGTGCAGCACCTTGATGGCCACTTCGCGATCATGACGCAGATCGTGTGCGAGGTACACCGTAGCCATGCCACCGGCACCGAGTTCGCGTTCGGGGCGATAGCGATCGCTGAGCGCAGCGGTCAGCCGCGCGAGAGTATCGATCATGTGGTGGACGCTATCCCTCGTCTGCCGCGAGCACTGCGTTCAACAACACGTTCGCGCCATGCACACAATCTTCCGGTTTGGTGAACTCACGCGGCGAATGGCTGATGCCACCCACGCTCGGCACGAAGATCATTCCCATGGGCGCAATGCGCGCAATTTCCTGTGCGTCGTGGCCGGCTCCGCTGGGCATGCGCTGGCGCGACAGACCGAGCGACGTGGCGCTCGCA
>JAABRT010000163.1 GCA_011390805.1 Gemmatimonas sp.
AGTTTGTCACACACAATCGCGATTTCGTTCACCAGTCCGATATTCACGGCCCGGAACGTATTCTCGAGCAGTTTCACAAGTTCCGCCGCCTCCGGTGATGACACCGGCACCACTGTCTCAATGCAGGTCTGGTAGAGCGCACTGGCGGTAGCCACACAGCCGGGCGTGATACCACCCACCACTTTGGGCGTGTTGTGTGTCTGATACACCGGATTCCCGGGATCGACACGTTCGGGGCTGAAGGCCAGAAACACGTCAGTCCCCACCTTGAGCCCTGCGGCTTCCATGCGTGGCTGCAGCAGTTCACGCGTGGTGCCGGGATACGTAGTGCTTTCCAGTACCACGAGCATGCCGGGATGCGCGTGCCGCTGCACGGCATCGGCCGCCGACAGCACAAACGCCATGTCGGGATCACGGGTCTTGGACAGTGGAGTGGGCACGGCGATGGAAATCGCATCGCACTCGCCAAGACGCGATTCAATCGTGGTGGCGACAAACGCTCCGCTGCTCACGGCCTGCGCAATATCGTCCGACTTCACGTCCTGAATGTGCGAGGCGCCACTCATGAGCGTATCGACCACGCGCTGACTCACATCGTAGCCGATCACACGAAACCCGGCCCGCGTGAACTCCATTGCCAGCGGCAGCCCCACGTAACCGAGTCCGATAACACCGACGATTGCACTGCGATCCGCAATCTTGGCGAGTAACCGTTCCTGCATCAGCAATCTCCGGCGTACAGGCGCTTAGCGCCCAAAAAAGTCACGCACCGCGCTCACAACTTCTTCGAGCTGAGCGCGCGTGAGTTCAGGATAGATGGGTAACGACAACACTTCCTGCGCCGCGCGCTCCGCCTCAGGACACTGCCCTTCCTGATAGCCGAGGTACGCAAAGCACGGCTGCAGATGCAGCGGCAGCGGATAGTACACCGAGGTGCCGATACCAGCCGCTTTGAGGTGCGCCTGCAACTCATCGCGCCGTGGAACACGAATGGTGTACTGATTGAAAATCGACTCGTTGCGTGGATCGATAACGGGCGTGATCACCTCACTCACACCGGCCAGCGCCGCGTCGTAATAAGCCGCGTTCTCACGTCGCCGCGCGCTCCAGCCGGCGAGATGCGGAAGTTTGGCGTTAAGCACCGCCGCCTGCAGCGCATCGAGGCGACTGTTGTAGCCCACCATCTCGTGATAGTACGTGCGGCGGCTGCCGTGCGTGCGCAGTTTGGCGACCGCATCAAACAGCGCTTCATCCTGCGTGACGACCATGCCGCCGTCACCCCAACCGCCCAGATTCTTGGACGGGAAAAAGCTGAACGTCCCGATTGTCGCAGCCTCACCAGCCATCACCCAACCGCTGTCCACCCGCCGACGTGCGCCAATGCTCTGCGCCGCATCTTCGATAATGGGTACCGCACCCGCTACGCGGCTCAGCTCCTCAATGGGCGCCATCTGACCGAACAGGTCCACCGCAATAATGGCCTTGGTGTTCGAGTTGAGCGCCGCCCCGACCGCCTCTGCATTGATGTTGAACGTGGTGGGCGAAATGTCCACGAACACAGGACGCGCCCCGACGTTGTGTACCGCACCGGCTGTCGCAAAAAATGTGAACGGTGTGGTGACCACCTCGTCATCGCGCCCTACGCCCAGCGCACGCAGCGCCAGCAGCAATGCATCTGTGCCGTTGGCGCACCCCACGGCGTAGCGCGTGTTTGATAATCCGGCGACATCGCATTCCAGCTCACCGACAGGATCGCCGAGGATAAACGCCTGCGCGTCGATGACGGCCATGGCAGCGGCCACGACTTCATCGCGAATGGTTGCGTGTTGCGCCTTCAGATCCAGCAGAGGAACAGCCATGGATGGTAATGCTCGTGTGTCAGGTAACTCGATCAGGCGGCACCGCTGCGCAACGGCAGCGGTACATCCCGGCCCGTACGGGCGGACTCATAAATGCCCAGAATCAGCTCCAACGATTTGCGGCCGCTGCGACCGTCAGTATCCGGCTCGGCCGCTCCACGCAGCACGGCCAGCACGTTGCGGTAATACCCCTCATGCCCGAAGCCGTACACCGTGGGTGGATTCGTTGCGGCAGTATCAATCAGCTTGTCGTCGTCATCGTAGTCGGCAAACTCCCAGTGCTCCACGCGATTGACCGCCGTACCGCCAATGCGCACACTGCCCCGTTCGCCCAACAACGTGATGGAGCCTTCGAGGTTTCGCGGGTAGGTCAGCATGGTCACTTCCATGACGCCGATCGCACCGCTTCGAAACTTGAGAATCGCCGCACCTGTGTCTTCGGCTTCGATGTTTCGCGCCAGCGTGGCCGTCTTGGCAATCACGCTTTCCACGGGCCCCATCAGCCACTGCATCAGGTCCACGTAGTGGGAGGCCTGATTCATGAACGCACCGCCGTCAAACTCCCACGTCCCTCTCCAGGGCGCCTGATCGTAGTACTCCTGCGGGCGCGTCCAGCGCACGGTGCAGTTGCCCATGTACAATCGTCCGAAGCGACCCTTGTCCAACGCGCGCTTGACCAGCTGCACCGGCGGATTGAGTCGATTCTGCTTCACAACAAACAACCGCACACCGGCATCGTCACAGGCCTGCACCAGCGCATCGGCCGCATGCAGCGAAATCGCCATCGGCTTTTCGGTGATCACATGGCGACCGGCTTTTGCCGCCGCGATGCCATGCTGCGGATGCAATCCCGAGGGTGTGGCAATCACCACGGCATCAGACGCAACCTCACGCAGCATATCATCAAGCTGCACGTACCACGGCACACCCTGTGCTTCGCCCGCCGACTGCGCGCGTTCGGCCACGGAATCACACACCGCCACCAGCTCCAGCCCGTCAATGCGTGCGATGGCGTCAAAGTGATTGCGACTGATCCGCCCACAGCCCACCAGCGCAATGCGTACCGGTGCATGCAGCACGTTCGCACTCACTGCGCCGTCTCCGGCACACGGGTGACCCGATCACCAACCCGCCGGTAGCGTTCTTTGGTGTCCGGGCAATGCAACAGCTCCGCGTCGTCTCCATCAGCGCCGTCGCTCACCAGACGATGCCCGGCGGCCGACATCCACCCCACCCGCCTGGCCGGCACGCCGACCACGAGCGCGTAGGCGGGCACATCGTGCGCCACCACGGCACCGGCGCCCACAAATGCATACTCGCCGAGCGTCACGCCGCACACCACTGTGGCGTTGGCCCCGATCGTGGCCCCGCGTCCTACCGGCGTGGCGCGGTACTCC
>JAABRT010000164.1 GCA_011390805.1 Gemmatimonas sp.
TGCTCGACACCTTCAACAATATCACCGGTGTGTTTTTTGTGGTGATGATTGTATTGTCGGGCGTGGCACTCATGGTAGGCGGCATTGGCGTGATGGCCATCATGATGGTGTCCGTGACCAGTCGCACGCGCGAAATCGGCTTGCGCAAAGCACTCGGTGCGACACGCAAAGACATCCTGTCGCAGTTTCTGGTGGAAGCCGCCACACTCACCGGCATTGGCGGTGTGATTGGCATTCTGCTTGGACTCGCTACCGGCTGGATACTCACCAAAGCGCTCGATGTGAGCGCCGGCGTACCGTTTACACTCACCGCGATTGCGGTGGCGGTGTCAGTGGCGATTGGCGTGGTGTTTGGCATGGTGCCGGCTACGCGCGCGTCGCGGCTTGATCCGATTGAGGCGTTGCGGCATGAGTAGCCTCAAACAAACTTGGAAATGCGCTATGTCATGACGCGCGACTGTGGGCGCGCTTGAATGGCTTGAGGCTCAAGTCCACTGCCTCGCGGCGCACTTTCGCTTGGTCGTATGCACTTTGCATTGCCAGCATCGTGTCCATTTTCAGCGCAAACACTTTTTCGATTCGGAGCGCCATCAAAGGCGAAAGATCAGCTCTGCCGTTGAGCAGCTTTGAAAGCGTGGGCCGCGTAACGTCTAACATCTCGGCTACGACTCCGACAGACAGCTCATTAGCCGCCACGACCTCGTCGCGAAGAAAATGCCCGGGATGGGGCGGGTTGCGCATAGCCATATCCTGCTCCTCGACGGGATGACGATCTTCATGCAGCGTAACGCGTAACGTTACACGCGTCAACTTGATAGAGTGCCGGCAGTTTTACAGAAAACGCGACACCAATACACCCTGTACGTAGTTTTGACGGACAGCTCAGTCCCCGTAATACATCCGCTCAAGATCCACCAACTCCGTATCCCCTCGCTCGGAAGCCGCCTGTCGAAGATCGTCAGCGAACCTGGGTGCAAAGAAAAGCAATCGCGCTCCAGCAGCGTTGACGCCAAGAGCAGCACGCGCACGCTCAAGATGCTTCAGGTGAGACAGGCCAACCGTCTCACCAGCCTTGGCCTCGCCAATCGCGAGCACCTGACGACGCGCAGGATCGAGTTGCGATGCGCCGTTGGCGACAACCACATCCAGTTGATAATCGGTCTTCTCAATTGTCACCTGTGACGGACCAATGTGGTCCCCCGTTCCACCCAGCGTTTCAGGCGAAGCGAATCGGCGCACCCAGCTGCGCGCTTGCTCCTCAAAGACGGGGCCGCGCACGAGTGAGTCAAACGTCGCGGCCAGAATGCGGTCCCACGTCTCGCGTGTGTTGCGCTCTCGTAGCGCTGTGCGGTGTGGCTCAAGCACGGCGTAGTGGAATTGCAGGAACGGATCGGCGAGCGCGAACGTGGGGCGCTGGCGCCGTACGGGGTCATCGTGCCGCACCACAAAACCGGCATCAATGAGACGCCGGATCACCGGATCCAGATTCGATGCTGGTCGGCCAAGGCGGTTTGCGATGCGCGCGAGTGCTACTGCCCCGTTGGCAATCACGTTCAGGATGCTGTGGTGCAATGACTGATCGCCCGCCGAAAGCGTGGGGTCCTCTGCCAGCAGCGTGCTCGCCTCGTGATGCAGGGTCGCGGCGGGCGAAAGCACGCGCTGCGTAATCCACCGTGGAAAGTCCTCACGATCGCGAGGAAGATCATCGTCCACCATGTCGGTGGCGTAACCCACCACACCTCCAATCACAGCAAAGAGTCGAGTCGCGAGGCTCAGGTCTGGCGCCTCGCCCAGCAGCGTGGCGGCGCGCCTGAAGTCAAACGACTGCACGAGCAGCTCACGTGCCGCCCGACCGCGCAGCGGTGCCTGCCCCGCTGTAAGCGCACGCATCACAGCAATCGCGGAGCCGCACAGAATGAGCCGCGCCCGACCGCCGGTCTCCCGTCGTGAGGGCCCGAGCAAGGAGGCCACAACAGAGTCCAGGCCCGGCTCCGACTCCAACAGGTAGCCGAACTCATCGAGCACAACCGGCACGCTGCCTCCGGCTCCCAACTGTAGCAACCGCGATAGCGCATCCTCCCACCCCGACAGCGCAAGCGCACCCACGCCCAGATGGTCACCCAGCGCCCCCCCCAAACGTTCGAGCTGGATCGGCGTCTTGGCGCGCGTCGCTTCCCAGTAAAACCCGCCCCGGTCCCGGGCGAGCCTGGCAAGAGCCGTCGACTTACCAATGCGACGCCGCCCATATACCAAGGCGAGGGTGTTTCGGGCCGGACCGTTCGCTATGAAACCATCCAACTCACCGACAACGTCTGTGGAGTCCATAGATGAGGCTGAAAAGGCGGTGGAACCAGATCTTATACTCAACAATATTATACACGACTATAATATCTGCAACAGTAAGATCTGTGCCTGCGTCATGGAGCAGTGACAACCGGCTTCGCGGGAGAACAAAAGCAGACCACAGAGGCACAGGGACACAGAGAACACCTCCGTGTTCCGCCAGATCACGTCAGTGCGGACCTGATTTTTAAGGTTGAACTGCAACAAACCCACAAAAAATCCGTTGCAGTTCTCCGCGCCTCCGAGCCTCCGCGGTGCGCAGTTCCCCCGCGCCTCCACGACGGAACACAAAAGCAGACCACAGAGGCAGAGCGACGCAGAGAACATCTCAGCGGTCCGCTGTCCTCCGCAGTCCCTCCGCAGTCCCTCCGCGCACTCCGCGGTAAAGCCGCCCCTAGCCCTGACTACGGAAATCGAGGAACACGTTCCACAACTCCAGGTTCACATCCAACCCGAGCACCAGCAGCTCAATCACCCCCAGCGTCCCCAGCACCGTGAGCAACGCCATCGCCTGCCGCCGCATCGGCGCCCGGTCACGCAGTGCCTTCACCGTGAACACCAGCGTGAGCATGAGCATCACCGCCACCGCCGCCGGCAGGAACCAGGAGTTCTGCGTGGGCCCGAAGTAGGATTCCAGGAACTCCAGATGCGCCGGGAAAAAGCCGCGCCCCGGATTGGCCACCCCGAAAAAGATGCTGATACAGGCCAGCTGGTGCGTGGTGTAAAAGAGCAGCAGCCCCCACCAACCC
>JAABRT010000165.1 GCA_011390805.1 Gemmatimonas sp.
AGCGCACGGCGGGGCGTCAGCCCCAGCCGGCGCCCCCCGAAGTGAGCGCGAAGGCCCACCGCCCCCACGCGGCCCCGCACAAAACTCAGCGAAGCAGGCGAACCCCAAGCTCCAACCCGGAAGCACCGTCAACCGCGCGCAGCGTATCGCCCACGCTGTGCTCGCGGCGCACCATGGCGATGGCCAGCGGGCCGAGCCTTGGGGAGATCACGCTCGAGCGCACGTCGCCAACCACTTTGCCCGCGTCTCCCAGCAACTCCGTGCCAACCGTGAGTGGCTCGTCGCTGCCCAGCAGTCGCAGGTGCCGGTTTACGTGGCCTCTAAAGTGTACGCGCGCGACTGTTTCCTGTCCCGTATAACAGCCTTTGTCGAACGAGAGTGCACCGAGATCGCCGAGGTTGGCTTCCTGCGGGATGGTGGTGTCGTTCATGTCGCTGCCAAAGCGCGGACGTGCGGCTTCAATGCGCGCCACTTCCCACGCGGCGGTGGTGCCGAGCGTGATGTCGGTGGTTTGTGCGATCGCTGTGCGTACCTGTTCGGCGAGCTCGTCTTTAATGAGCAGGTCAAAGCCCGGGATATCGCCGAGCTCCGGTGATCGTACGATGAGCAGGGCGTGCTCGCCAATGGCAATGTGCGCGCAGGCGTAGGCGTCGGTGGGTAACGCTGGCGGTGGCTGCACACCTAGTGCGGCCAGAACTGCGAGCAGGTGCTCGTTCGCACTTACGCCATGCAGTGACAGCGTATGCAGCTTGAGCTCGGCGTATTTGGCCAGACGCGGGTTCACGTATTTTTTTACCACATCGCGCCAACCGCTCCATGCTTCTTCACTGGTGCAGGTAAGATACAGTTCGTCGGCCAGACGGATAATGCGCATATCGGCCAGCATGCGCCCTTTGGCGGTGAGCGCGGCGGCGTATTGTCCCTGGCCCACGCGCAGTCCGAGAACGTCGTTGGTGACGAGGCCGGTGATGGCGTCTGCGGCTTTGGGTCCGCTGAACTCCAGGTAGTGCTGCGTGCTGCGATCAAAGATCGCGCTGGCTGTTTGCAGCGCTGAATACGCCGACAGATCGGCGCCCGCGAGTGGCTGTGGTATGGAATCAAGCATGTTGCAACTTAATCGGGCCAGCCGCGCACCACGTATCGCCCGATCGCTGCTTCAATGCGCTCCCACACAACGCGGCGCTCTACGCCATTCACCGTGCGGCGTCCCGAAGCGATCGCAATAATGCCGGCGTACTGACTGAGCACAACGGAGTTTGCACTCAACACACCAGGATCGTCGCCAGTGATTACACGTGCGGCACCGGTTGCTTCTTCAACAAAACGCATGAGCTCACCACTGCTGCGACGTGTGCTGTCGGCGCGAAGGATGAGCCGGCCACCCATCTCTACTGCCTGCTTGCACCGTTCAACGGCGGGCATGTCGAGTGGCGGTGTACGGTTGGCAACCTCGCGCGTGTAAATGGTCTCGGCCGCGTGCTCAGCGAGGTCGAGCAAGGTTTCGTCAGCCAAGGATTCAGCGAAGGATTCGCTGGCTGAACGCGGCGCGAGTGATTGAGCTACCAGACCCGGCAACGATCGCACCGCCTCGCGCCAGCTGCGTCCGGCAATCCAGTTCACCGGCAGCTCGGGCATGGCGTGAACCAGACCAACACTCAGTACGGCCTCCGTGAATGCCGATTCACGCGCCGCCAGTGTATCGGCCAGCACGCCGTCCACGGCCACCACCAGCACGCGTCCGAGTGCTGACGGGTTGGGCGCAGCGCGACCGGGCGCGCGTTCGGCGGACAATGATTCGCTCACCGGGTGCTGTACCCGTTGGCGAACAACAATGAATCAGTCACCGAGCGCTGCGTCCAGCAGTTCAATGGGATGCACGGCGCGTGTTGTGCTGCCACTGCGCAGCAAACCTGCACCGATTTGCATAAGGCATCCCGGATTGCCTGTAGCCACAAAGTCTGCGCGCGTATCGTGAATGTTGCGCAGCTTTGGCTCCAGCACAGCATCGCTGGTGTCGGGCTCTACAAGATTATAAATGCCGGCGCTGCCGCAGCATTGATCTGCGTCGGCAAGTGCAATGAGGTCAACATTGGGCAGCGTGCCAAGCACCGCCAGCGGTTCGCGTGTAATGCGCTGCGCGTGCATGAGATGACAGGGCGGATCGTACGTGATGCGCAAACGTGGCGCATCGGGTGCCGCCGTGGCTGTGGCATCGCGCACCACATCCAGAATGGTGTCGCCCTGTGCCAGCAGTTCACTCACATCACGCACACGCGCCGCCACCGCGCTCGCGCGATCATGCCACTGGGCGTCATCGTGCAGCAGGTGTGCGTACTCCTTGAGCATGGCGCCGCACCCTGCAGAGTTCACCGCAATGAGTGCCCCGGGCGCACGTTCAAATGCGGCGATATTTATGCGTGCCAGTTCACGTGCACCTTCAAGATCGCCGGCGTGCGCATGCAGCGCGCCGCAGCAAGCCTGACCGGTGACAGACTCTACGCTATAACCCGCACGTTGCATGACACGCGCGGTGGCCGCGTTGGTGTGCGAGAACAGGCCGCGCATTACGCAGCCTTGCAGCAGTACAACGGTGGCGGGCGTGGTGGCAGTGCTCGAAGCGGTCGCGGTTGTTGCACCACTCGCAGCAGTGATTGTGCTCGCACCGCTCACGCCGCTCGCGGCTCGCCGCACTTCGCCACGCTTCGTACGCGCAAACTTCACCGGCGCCGACGACGCCAGCATTGCAAGCGGAAACGCCAATCGCTTGGGCACACGACGCGCCAACCACGCGGGCAATCGTGTGGCGCGAAACCGCGCTACGGGTGGCACCGGTCGCACCGTTTGCATGGTGGCACGCGTGGCTTCGAGCAGCTGTCCGTATGGCACACCGCTGGGACACGCCGTTTCGCATGCCCTGCACCCAAGGCAGCGGTCCAGATGTTCGCCCACATCGCTGTTGTCGAGCGCGAGTTCGCCGTCGAGCAAACGGCGCATGAGCACCAGTCGTCCGCGCGGTGAATCGTTTTCGTCGTGCAGATTCACGTACGTGGGGCAG
>JAABRT010000166.1 GCA_011390805.1 Gemmatimonas sp.
AGGCTACCAGAGAGCTGCTCGCAGCTGGGCCGGCCGTATGGAAAGAGTCACCCAAACCCATTCTCTTTGACGAATGGCAGCGGTGGCCGAACATCTGGGATGATGTGCGCCGAGCAGTGGACTCCGACAACTCGCCGGCGCAGTTCCTCCTGACTGGTTCTGCCCTCCCACCAGACAACGGAGCGGTAGCACCACATACCGGTGCCGGGCGCATTGTTTCAGTTCGAATGCGGCCGCTCTCTCTTGCAGAACGCGGACTTGAACAGTCCACGGTCAGCCTCGGCGCGCTGCTCACAGGTGAATGCCAGCCTATCGCCGGCCAGACGGCGCTGACGTTGCGGGACTATACACAGGAAATCCTTCGCTCCGGATTTCCCGCAATCCGCGCGCTGAGCGGGCGCGCCCAACGCGCGCAGCTGGATGCCTATCTTGAGCGGGTCGTCAATCGCGACTTCCGCGAGGCAGGGCACATCGTGCGTCGGCCGGCCGCGCTACGGCAGTGGATGGCCGCGTATGCAGCGGCAACAGCGACGGTTGCCACTCAGGACAAGATCCGTGAGGCCGCTGTGGCCGGCGAAGGCAAGCAACGGGCAACGCAGGGCGCTCAGCCTCCGGCACGACAGACGGCCCAGGCGTATCGTGAAGTTCTGGAGCGGCTGTGGTTGCTGGAACCGCTCGAAGGCTGGACACCAAGCTGGAATCATCTCGCACGTGTCTCACAGGCACCCAAGCATCATCTCGCCGATCCAGCGCTTGCCGCCCGCCTGCTTGGCGCCTCGGAATCGTCGCTGCTCAGCGGCGACCGATCACCCTTGGCCGATGACAAGATCCGTAGGCGCGATGGCACACTGCTGGGTCAACTTTTTGAATCATTGGTGACACAGTCAGTACGCGTCTACGCGCAACAGCATGAGGCGCGGGTTCGACATTTCCGTGTGTGGGACGGGAGGCACGAGGTTGACCTGATCGTGGAACGAGCCGATTCGCGGGTGGTTGCGATGGAGGTGAAGCTGAGTGCAACAGCCGATGACGCCGACGTGAAGCACCTGCTTTGGCTCAAGCAGCAAATGGGGTCGGATTTGCTTGACATGGTGCTGGTGAATACTGGCAGGCAGGCGTACCGGCGGGGGGATGGGGTGGCGGTGGTGCCGGCGGGGTTGCTAGGGGTGTAGCGGATAAAAACAAACGCTGGACTGCGTTTTCGGTGAACCGTAAACGGTTGACTGTAGACGGTCTGCAAGCGCGTTTGACTGCGTTTTGGGTGACTTCGAGGGCTAGCTCTACGCGGCCGAAGGGGGCGGGGCCGCCGACGCGATCCGTCAGTAGTTTGCGCAGGAGCGCGGCGTGCAGGTGGTCGAACCAATGCGGTTGCCTACCGACATGGATGTGTATCGGATCGCTCGGCTGCACGATCGCTTTCCTTGCACGTACAACGCATTCCGCACCGCCGCTGCCTGTTGGCTGCGGCGATGCGGAGCGGTGGCAAAGCAACTCAGCCCGCCATTTGAATCACGTCGTGACCAGAAGACCGACTACGCTTCCCGACGGCGACGGGCGGCGCTCATGCCAATCAGCCCCAAACCAGCCGAGAGCAGCAGCACCGACGACGGTTCGGGTACCGGCGCCTGATTGCTACCGACGGTGGTGGAGATCAGGTTCACGCCCGTGTTCCAGCTCGTGCCCCACTGCAGGTACAGTCCCGTGCTGCTGGAAACAGCGGGCAGCAGCTGCTGCGTAGTGGTCACATTCCCGGAAAACGAATACAGCTCGCTCCAGTTCGAGTCAAACACCCTGACACTCATTGCACGCGACGGACCAACACCGTTGGTGCTCGCCAAATAACTGCCAATAGAAAGACTGTTCAACGTGACGGAGTTGCCGTTGAGCGGCTCAAAAAAGAACTCTCCGACGTTACCGTCGGTACAAGCGAAGCCGGCGCTGCTCAGCGAGCTGTATCCAGCACCCCACATCTCAATGCTGCCGCACAAAGTACTCGCGTCGCCGAACCCAGTCCGCGTCTGATTGGACACATTGAGGTTGAGATGATCGCCAAACGACTGCGGAGCTGGATCGTAGTTTGTATACGGCTGCAGCGACGAAAAATCCATTACGGTGGTCTGTGCAGACGCCGAAGGCGCAACAGCAACGAGCAGACAGAGAACAGCGAGCGGACGCCAATTCATGGAGAAGCCTCGGTCAGGGGGGAGGTCGACGCACGTTGAGCATCGAAGAGGACGGAACGCAACACACGCGGTGCCGATGCAAGCATTTTCCGTACCGTCAAAGCGGGCTCTGGCAGAGAAGAGTCGGGCTTGCTCGGACAACCGCATGCTGACTCAGCGCAGCGTTGGCCAGCAAGGCAAACTTTCGTTGCATCTGCACAGCACCGCTGATGCGCACCGAACACAACGTTCGGTCGATTTGTCCGAGTGCTGGGCTGCTCTTACAGTCTTGGTGTACTGCACAAGGCACGGGTCGAACGCGCTGTTCGCCCCGCCCCCCCTACGAGTGCGTGACTTCCAGAGCGAGTTCTACTCGGCCGAAAGGAGCGCTCACCTGTACGCCTTGCACCATGCCGCGGACGCGTTCGAGCATTTCCCTCGCAATCGATATGCCTTCCGCCAGCGCGTGGTCTTTGCTCACGGCGTTGGCTTTGTGCATGCGGTCGAGCACGCCCTGCGGGACTGTTACGCCGGGCACCTCGTTGGCCAGGAACTCGGCGTTTCTTGCACTCACCAGTGGCCAGATGCCGGCTACAATGGGAATTCTTGTGTGCTCGATCGTTCCCATGAAACGCTCAAGCTGCTCCACATCAAATACGGGCTGCGTAATCGCGTACTCGGCGCCGGCCTGCACCTTGTATTCAAAGCGCTGCAGCTCGACGGCGGGATCAATCGCGGCAGGGTTTACACCAACACCCACTACAAACTGTGTGGGCGCGCCAATGCTGTTGCCGCCCGGA
>JAABRT010000167.1 GCA_011390805.1 Gemmatimonas sp.
CATGTCCCTGGTATTTCTTCACGTAGGAAATGACGAATCTGAGATTCGCCGTGACCAACCGCTCTGCCGCTGCTTCGTCCCCCTGCTGTGCCAGACGCGCAAGGCGCCGCTCCTCCTGAACGTCTTTGATCAGAGGCAGCTTCTGGATGTCATGCAGGTACTGGTCGAATGCAGAGGATGGAGCAGAGCGGAAGAAACCCTTGGACCGGGCTGTGGTGGTCCTGCTGGCGGCCGCTGCTTGCATACACGCCCTCTTGCCTGTGGTGACCGGGTAGGTGGGACCGGCAAGAACGTCACCGGCTCCGGTACTGGAAGGAATTTCACAGTATGTGTGAAAAGTGAATCGGTCAACCCAAATCTTTGCGACTCGATTATTACCTGCAACTGTAAACGGTTTGCAGTCCGGCCTGAGGCCTAAAGGCCTTGTGGCCTCATATTCCCCGATGCCGCCATCATGGTTTCTTTCTGGCCCCAAACTGTAACGAAAAACCGAAAACGAAGTCGCAGTCACCACCCCATCACCCCCCCCGCATCCCCCCCAAAACCCCCATCACATCCCCGTCACCAACCCCCAAACTCCACCCCCCATCCCCCCTGCTCATCCGCCCAACCCTCTCCATCAACGCATACCGCACCACCCCACCCCGCGCCTTCTTGTCACTCCTGGTCGCCTCCACCAGCGCCTGGTCAGTCGTCCCGTCCGGCAACCGATCCGGCAACCCCGCCCGCCTTACGGCATCCGCCACCGTATCCGCCAGCCCCGCCTCAGCCACTCCCAGCCGTTCCGCCAGCCGAGCCTCCGCCACCAGGCCGATCGCCACCGCACTGCCGTGCGACAGCGAAAAGTTCAGTACATGCTCAATCGCGTGCGCAATCGTGTGCCCTGCGTTGAGGATCTGACGCAGCCCTGCCTCGCGCGCGTCCTGCCGCACCACGTGCGCCTTGATTGCCACACTGCGCGCCACCAGATCGGGGAGGCTCTCCACCTCAGCGCCACGCGCTCCCGCCAGATCAGGCAGCAGCCCGCACAGCTCGGTAAACACATCGGCGTCGGCAATGAGCCCGTGCTTGATCATTTCGGCCAGCCCGTCGGCGCGCACATCGGGGGGCAGCGTGCGCAGCACATCAACGTCGGCCACCACCAGCGACGGATCGTGAAAGGCGCCAATCAGATTCTTGCCGGCGGGCGTATCAACGCCAGTTTTGCCGCCCACCGAGCTGTCCACCATGGCCAGCAGCGTGGTGGGCACCTGCACCACAGGTACGCCGCGGTGCAGGGTGGCGGCCACAAATCCGCCCAGGTCGCCGGTCACCCCGCCGCCCATGGCAATGATTGTGGTATCGCGCCCGGCCCCCCACGCCAGCAGGCCGTCGCTCAAACGCTGCCACTCTTCGCGCGTTTTGTACGCCTCACCACTTGGCACGGTGAGCGTGAGTGTGCGTTCGGCCGGAAACCCGCGCAGTGCGCCCGGCGCGTGCAACCGCTGCACATGTTCGTCGACAATAAAAGCGTAGCGGTGGTTGGGCGCGTGCTGCGATACCAGTTCAAAGAGCGAGCCCAGCACCCCTCGGGCTACAACTACCGGGTAGGGCAGCCCCAGCTCGAGCGGCGATGTCGCGGCGCTCACGTCACCAGGTCACTTCGCCGGCACCGGCGCGCTTGTTGGCCAGACGCGCAAGTGTGAACAGCAGATCACTCAACCGGTTGAGGTAAATCACCGTGAGCGCCGGCAGCTCGATCTCGTGCGCCAGCCGTACCACGCGCCGTTCGGCCCGACGACACACGGTGCGCGCCACGTGCAGCGCTGCCGCCTTGGGGGTACCGCCCGGAATGATGAAGCTCGTAAGCGGCTCCAGTTCACGCTCGGCCGAATCGATGGCGCGTTCGAGTTCCTCAATGCGCTCGTCATCAATGCGCGCCTTCTGCAACTGCTCGCGCATCTTGGCGTGATCGGGGGTGGCCAGCAGCGCGCCAATGGCAAACAGATCGCGCTGAATGGGCACGAGCACTTCATCAATGCGCGGCATGAGCTCGATGGACCTTGCGAGCCCCAGCGCAGCATTCAGTTCATCGACATCTCCGTAGGCCTCGACGCGCGGGTGGTCTTTTTCCACCCGTCCGCCGCCAAAAAGCCCCGTGGCGCCGGTATCACCGGTTTTTGTATAGATCTTCATGAGGGCAAACTTAAACGCGAGCGCAATTCCGGGCTCGTCCGAAGGCGCGTCACGCGACTATTTTTCAAGATGATTCGAGATATCACCATTATTGGTGGCGGCCCTACCGGGCTGTTCGCACTGTTCTATTCCGGCATGCGTGGCGCGACGGCACAAATAATTGACGCGCTCCCCGAACTTGGTGGACAGCTCACGGCGCTGTATCCCGAAAAATACATCTTCGATGTGGCAGGTTATCCCAAGGTGCTCGCCAAAGACCTGGTGAAAAACCTCACCGAGCAGGCGTCGCAGTTTCATCGCGAATCGGGGTTGCCGGCTCACCTCAGTCAGCGTGTTGTCGCACTCGAGCAGGAAGACGATCACTACGTGCTGGTCACCGAAACCGACCGCTTCCCCACGCGCTCCATCATCATTGCCGCCGGTATCGGTGCCTTCAAACCGCGTCGGTTGCCGCAAGCGTGCGCCGAACCGTGGTACGGGCGTGGCATTCATGATGTAGTCACCGATCCCGACGCCTTCATCGGCAAGCGGGTGGTGATCATTGGCGGTGGTGACTCGGCGTTTGACTGGGCGGCCCAGCTGCGCACCCGCGCGTCGCATGTATCACTGGTGCATCGCAGCGACCGGTTCCGCGCGCACGCCGCGACAGTGTTTGAAGTGCAGGCGGCCAGTGCAGAGGGTGGCAACGTGGCCATTCACACC
>JAABRT010000016.1 GCA_011390805.1 Gemmatimonas sp.
AAGAGGTTGAGGCAGGCCGAGTGGTATTCGGGAAAGGTGTGCACGGTGAGATGCGATTCCGCGAGCATGCACAAGCCGGTGACACCGCCCGGTTCGGGGAACTGATGCCACTGCGCTTCACCCACAGGGTGCAGCGAGAGGTCGCGCACGATCGCGTCGAAAAGATCCTTGAGCTGTGAGATGCTGGTAAGGCGTGCGGCATCGCAGCCGTACGCCTCCACCATGATTTCACGACCGATCATGACTCATGCACGCTTGAGACCACGTCAGGACTGCGCGCCGCCGCAGATGTTGCAGAACTTGGACACCGACGGAATGGACTTGCCGCAGTGAATGCAGAACTTGGTTTCACCGGTAACCGCGGACGGAGCAGCGGCTGCACCGTCAGTTGGCGCGGCGGGCGCTGCCGGTTGCGCAGGTTGCGCAGGTTGTGCCGGCGCGGCCGCACCACGGAACGCGTCGGCCATCATGCCACCAATGCCAACGCCCGCGCCAAGCCCTACTCCCATGCCGGCCAGTCCGCCCTCGTTGGCCGCGGCAATGGGAATCGATTGCGCCGCCTGATACTGCGCGTACTGACGCAGGTCGCCCACCATGTTCATGGAAATGCGCTCGTCCAGACGCTTCTGCAACTCGTCGGGCAGCGAAAGGTTTTCTACGGTGAACGTGGAAAGCTCCAATCCGTAGCTCGCGAACTGCGGCGCCAACTCGGCGGCAATCAACGTCGCCAACGCGGCCTGATTGGCGGCCATGTCGAGAAACGGCACATCGGCTTTGGCAAAGGCGGTGGTGAACGATGTGATCACCGCATTACGCAGCTGCGGCTCCAGCTCACTGGCTTCGTACTGCGCCTGCGTGCCCGCCACATTCGTGTGAAACGCCAGCGGATTCACCAGCCGGTAGCTGTACACACCAAAGCCGCGCAAACGGACCGCACCAAACTCCTTGTCACGAATCGTGATGGGCTGCTGCGTGCCCCACCGCTGATTGGTTTGCAGGCGCGTGGAGAAGAAGTACAAATCGCTCTTGAACGGCGACTGAAACAGCTTGTCCCAGTTCTTGAGATTGGTGAGCAGCGGAAGCGTATTGGTGTTGAGCTTGAACAAGCCGGGGCCGAACGCATCGGCGGCCTTGCCCTCGTTCACAAACAGCGCCATCTGCGACTCGCGCACAGTGAGCGCAGCGCCGTTCTGGATTTCCATATCGCGCATGGGGAAGCGCTCCATCAACACGCCCGGACCGTCCTCCGTCCATTGAATGACGTCAATGAATTGCTTCTTCAGGAAGTCACCGAATGACATGACCAGCCTCCATGCAAACAGGGGTACCGACAGGGTGCGGAGAGCGCCGTGTCAGGCGCGACAACCATGATGTTAGGGTGCCAGCGCCGTTGAGGCAAATACGCAGTACTGATCAAATGGTGTCAGCGTCTGGCGCGGGCGACACCACCAGGTGCAGTGCAGTGCCCCACGGATCGGTCACGCTTACGCTGCCGTCGCTGTGTGACACCGCCGCCAACTGTGCGGCGCGCACCCGGGACAGGATCTGAGCGCGGGCTTGCTCAACAGGCAACACGAGATCCCAGCGCAGCAGACGGGCGTGGTCGGCCGTAGGCGCGGTGGCACCAGGGCCGGCCCACGTGTTGATGCCGAGGTGGTGATGATAACCGCCGGCCGACAGGAAACGGGCACCGGGATAGGATCGCTGCGTCACATCAAAGCCGATCACATCGCGATAGAACGTCGTGGCCACCTCAAGGTCACCAACATGCAAATGCACATGCCCGATGCAGCTATGCTCCGGCATGCCCCGGTACGATTCCTCTCCCGCCGCATCGACCAGCGAAGCAACATCAAGCGGCAGCGAGGCCATTTCCACCTGCCCGTGCGACACCTGCCACTGCGCGCGCGGTCGATCGGCGTAGACTTCCACACCAAGTCCATCCGGGTCGTGCAGATAGAGTGCTTCGCTCACCAGATGGTCGGCGCTGCCCACGTGCTCGCCGCGCGCGGCGAGATGTACAATCAGCTGCCCAAGCGCCGCACGATCGGGGAGCAGCCACGCAACATGAAACAAGCCGAGCCGACCGCGCGAGGGCATTGCTGCCACACCCGGTCGTTCATGCAGTGTGAGCAGCGTGCCGTTGCTTTGATGGTTTGCGTTATCGGTGTGCAGCGCTGGCGCACTGCCAGCCCCGAGCATCGCCACATCAGACGCGTGCGTGATCACGCGTGCGCCGAGCACGTCACGATACCAGGCGATCGAACGATCGAGATTGGCAACCGCGAGATGGACACCGCCTACCTGTGTGCTGTCGGGCAACGGAACAGGTGCGCTGTTGTCGTAGCTGCTGTCGTGGCTGTCATCGTTGCTGCTGCTCGCATCGGCGGTCATGGCGCTGAGCTAGTTGTCGCGTGACGCGCGCACGGGCGGTTCAGGCTTCACGATGGGTCGGGATCGATCGGCCGACCATTCGTACCAGCTGCCGTCGTAGTTGCGCACATCGCGAAAGCCCAGTTCGCGCAGCGCGAGCACAGCAAAGGCGGAGCGCACACCACCTACGCAATACGCGATCACCGGTTGCTCAGGGTTGAGTCCTTTAGCACGCAGGCGGGCGAGGGCCGCGTCGGAGCGATCGAGCCGTCCGTCAGCCGTCAGCAAGTCGGACCAGAACAGATGCACAGCCTGTGGAATGTGACCCGTTCGCGGCGGAAAATATCGTCGCGAGCCGTTGAACTCGTCCTCGGTGCGTGTGTCGAGCACGGTAATGCCAGCTGATGCGGCGTTGGCTACGGCGTCTGCATCTGCACGCAGTCCGGGTACAATGTTGGCCACAAACGATCCGTGTTCCACGCGCGGTGCCTCACGTGTGCTGAGGCCGTTGGCCTGGGTCCACGCACCATAGCCGCCGTCAAGAATCGCAACCTTCTGATGCCCGAGGTACCGCAGCATCCACGCAATGCGCCCTTCTTCTCCCCACCCCTCATGCGCGGCGCCGTACACGACCACCGTGCGCTGCTGCTCAACACCAAGGCCGGCCATGTCGTCAGCCAGCTCCGACGTGTTTGACTTGAGCTTGCCGGTGCGTCCCCATCCATCGCGGTAATCGAGCCAGCTCACCCGCACGGCACCGGGTAAATGACCACGGTTGTAGTCGGACGCGGATCGCGCATCGAGCAGCGTGAGGGTATCCAGATCGGCGCCAAGCATTGCCTGAACGGACACAAAATACGACGATGTTGGCGGGGGCATCTCCTGCTCCGCGAGTGATGCGCTCCCGGATTGCGCACGCGCACAGAGAGGGGATGATGTTGCCAGCGCAACAGTTACGAACAGCGTAGTGCACAGCGGCGGCAGTCGCATGCGCTAACAATACAGCGCGTGACGCGGGAGCGCACGGGCACGTACTTGAGCGCCCTGGAGCGTACTTGAGCGCCCTGGCACGCACCGGAACGACTTGGGCCCCCGGGAGCGCACGCGACCGCGTGGAAGCCTGCTAGGGCGCGTTCCCCGCAGCCGGCAGCGGCGTAATGACCACGCCCTCCGCGCTGGCGGTCCCCGAGCCGGAAATCGCCACGCGCACGCGCCACGCCATGCGACAATGCTCGCCGCAGGAGCGGGCGATGAGGAGTGATGCCGCGCGACCGTCCGGATCCGCGGTCACCGCGCCCACCTCCACCAGTCCCGCCGACCGTGGATACTGCCTGAAAAAGGCCTTCCACCCGTCAACATGCTCGGCGAACAGTTGTTCGAGTTCCCGCAGCGTAATGCGGTGCTGCGTCAAGGGTGGCGGCGTTGCGATCACGCGCACATGCGTCTCACCGCGCTCGGAAAATACTGGGCCTTCGTTGAGCGAGTCGGAAAAAATCACGACTGACGCGGCACGTTCGCGCTCCAGAAACAGGGCGCGCAGGGCCACCCGTTGCACGTCTGCGGTGAGTGCCGCGCTGGGTGGCACCGCTGTCTGCGACTCAGACGGCGCGCAGGCGCTGCCGAGCAGTGCGGCGCAGCTCAGTGCGATCACAAGCCCAATCGTCCCCTGCCGCGCGGGGTGTTGGCGTGACGCGCCGTGGCGTGACGCAACATGACGTGGGCAACCGGGGAGTGTTTGGTACATGCGCAGTAACGCTTGACACCGGCGATTGATTCCCGATCGGGCGCAACAACGCGCGAGAGGTGAGCGATTGTGCAACGAACCGCCGCTCATGCACGCGCATGCACGTTCATGCACGCTCAAGACTGGCGCCTCCGGCCTTTGCATCGCACTTTGCAGGCATGCGTCCGCTATCCGCATCTCACCGCGTCGCGTCGGCATGACGCAGCCTCAACTTCAGCAGCTGTTTTCGCTGTTTGACGAGGCGGTAAATCTGGACAGCGCAGGGCGCGCCGAGCTGCTGGGCAGATTGCGGGCCACAGATTACGCGCTGGCCGATGAGCTGCAACGCATGCTCGCGGTAGACGATGGTGCATCGCGCGAAATCAGACGCGTGGTGGCCGACGGTGCACACAGTGCCACGCACTCCATTGATGCGTTCGCGGCTGGTGACGCGATTGATGGCTACACGCTGCTGCAGGAAATCGGCGCCGGAGGAATGGGCACGGTGTACAGGGCGCGGCGCATCGCCAGTCACGCCCCCCCGGCAGATGCACGCGGCGCACAGCAGTCGGAAGCAGCCGATGTCGCCATCAAAGTGATGCGTCCGGGCATGGGTAGCACGGAGCTGCACCGTCGGTTTGCGCGTGAGCGCAATGTGCTGTCGCGATTGAATCATCCGGGCGTCAGCCGTTTGCATTCATCGGGTGTGACCGCCAGCGGCTTGCCGTACTACGTGATGGATTATATCCCGTCGCGTCCGCTCGACGTGTACTGCGCGCAAACCCGGGCCTCGCTGCGCACGCGTGTTGCCCTGCTCGACGCGACATGTCGCATCGTGGCGCACGCGCACACGCATGACATCCTGCACCGTGATCTCAAGCCGTCCAATATTCTCGTCACGGAGCGCGACGGACGTGTGCGTCCGGTTGTCATAGATTTTGGCATCGCGCACGCCCTTGATCAGGAGGGCAATGACGAACAGCTCACAATCATCGGCAAGGCTCCCGGCACACCCGCCTACATGAGTCCCGAGCAGCGTATGCTTTCATCGGCCGACCTTGACGGTCGTTGTGACGTGTACGGATTGGGCGTGGTACTGTTTGAGTTGCTCACCGGCTCGTTGCCGGGTGATGATCCACGTCCGAGCGCGTTTGTCGCGTCTTTGGGCGACGGCGCACAGGCGGTGGCCGAACAGCGCCAGACCACTCCGGCACAGCTGGACAGCGTGCTTCGCGATGTGCTCGACCGGATTACCGTACGCGCCCTGGAATCGGACCGACGGTATCGCTACGACAGCGCCGAAGACATGGCCGATGCGCTGGAGCGCGTACTGGAATCGCGCGCGCTCTGAGGGCGCATGTTCACCGCAGACGTGTTGCCAGCCACGCTTTACCGGCGCGCAGTTCCCGCTCTACCGTAGATACTGAGATATCCAATACTTCGGCCACTTCCGATTGTGTGAGTCCGGCAAAAAACACCAGCTCGACCACGCGTGCCTTGCGCGCGTCTACCGTGGCCAGCAGCTCCAGGCTGCGATCGAGTTCCAGAATGTCTTCGTCCTGATCGGCATCACTGGCCAGCTCTTCGTTCAGGGTAACGGAAACCCGCACGCCACCACGCTTTTCCCGCGAGCGGGCCTTGGCGTGATCCACCAATACGCGGCGCATGGTTTCCGAGGCCAGCGCAAAAAAGTGTGCGCGATCATTGAGTGCCAACTGTGCACCCGCCAGCCGCTGATACGCTTCGTGCACCAGCTCCGTGGGCTGCAGTGTGTGACCGTCGGCCTCGGCGCGCATGCGGTTGGCCGCCACGCGACGCAGCTCATCATATACCAGCGGCAGCAAGTGATTAACGGCATCACTGTCGCCGGTGCGCCACTGCTGGATGAGCTGCGTAACGGTAGAAGGAGTTGCGTTCATAGTGAGAAAGTACGCTGGGGAATGTCTTCGCGCGAACGATTGGGCACGCTTCAACGAATCTGATTGACCGTGTAGTGGAGCCGTACCTGACAGCTCCCTGACCCAAGGCTGATGGTGCGTGGCCCCTGCCCGGACCATGCGCCGTCCCGATACGAGTGGGCGGCCGTGCGCGTCGCGTTGTTCATGCGCGAATCGTTGTACGTCGCGCCGATGAGCGGTTTATCCCGCTCGCTGGCAGTCAGCTCAACCGTGACCTGCTGCCCGGTGTTCGCGGCTGCCGTGAGCGTGCTGCGTCCAAGCGCTGCAGTACGATCGCCGTCGCCCAGTGTGTGACTGCGGTTGTGCACGGTTACGGCGTTCGCCCAGCTGGGAAGCGCTCGAACACGGAAGTGAAAATCTCCGTCGCCCTCAATACCGTCGCAATCCTTGATCACTTCCACATAGTTGAAATCGATCTGCAGCATCGTTGTGGTTACCACTGGTTCTGGCTGCGGTTGAGGTTCCGGGGCCGGGCCCATTGCGCTGTCGGTGGTGCAGGCGGTCAACGACACCAGCAACAGGGCGCTGGCCGACAGGGAGTTGAGGCGTTCGTGTGGACGTGGCATGTTTTTCTCCGCGTAGTGAGTGAGTGAACAACGATTTGTCATCCTCACCCCGCAGAGCGACAGCGTACAACATTTCCCCTCAACGCGTCACGCCAGCACCTCCGGCAGTACACGTGCAAAAGCGCGCATTTCGTCGGGCGTGCCCACACTCACACGCACCCACGTATCGTACGGTGGAAACGCGCGCCCAACGAGAAACCCACGTTCCTCACACGCCTTCCTCACGGTGTTGGTTGGTCGCTGCGCGTCAAAGAAAATAAAGTTGGTTTGCGACGGTGTTTGCACACGACCTGATGCGGCAATTGCTGCACGCAGAATCTCCCGGGCTTCGGTGTTCTGCTGCACACAATACCGTGGCCAGTCAACATCATTCACCGCCGCGATTGCCGCACGTGCACTGAGCGCGTTGGGAGCGCCGGTCTTGAACCCCTCAAGCCGTGCGATGACATCAGGGTGCGCAATCGCAAAACCAATGCGACAACCGGCGAGGCCGTGAATCTTGGAGGCAGTACGCAGCACAATCACATTTTCACCCTGCACTACCAGATCAATCATTGAGCGATACGACGGATCGGTCACGTACTCGTGGTACGCCTCATCAACCAGCACCGTGGTGCGTTTGGATGCACTTTTGACAAAATCACGCAGTGGCGCATCGGGCATGAGCGCGCCGGTGGGATTGTTGGGGTTGCACACAAACACGAGTCCCGTGTTGGCCGTGATGCGTTGATCCATGGCATTGAGATCGTGTCCGTGCGCCGGATTCAGTGGAACCTTGTGCACCGTGCGGCCCATGTGCGTACCGTACGTTGACAGCGTTTCGAATGTGGGGTCGGCCGCGACCAGTTCTTTCCCGTCAATACCAAAGGCCAGCGCCGCGGTGCAGATGACTTCGTTCGATCCCTGCGTCACCATCACATATTCCGCCGGCACGCCCACGTGCGTTGCATACGTCTGCCTGAGCAGAGCAATCGCCGGACTGCCATACTTGTTGTGCTCATCCCACGCGTCCATCAGCGCCTGCTTTGCACGCGGCGACATGCCAAACGGATTTTCGTTGGACTGCAATCGCACGGGGCCGGCAGCGGCACGCTCGGCGGCTACTGCCCGAGCGTATGACTCGAGCTCCTGATCGATAGGCGCGGTGCGGCGGCCCAGTGCCGGAAGCACCGAGGGCATAAGCAGCGCACCGCCCACACCCACAGAAGTTGTACGGAGCCAGGCGCGACGGGATAGCGGAGACGACATGCGCACAACCTCAGCGAAGGGGGTTTCACCCGGGGTTCGCCAGCAGGAACGGTCGCACGCAGGAAGTGGCGTGCGCCGTCGCTAATGTGCAGCCGTGTTCCGCTACTCGCCAGCTGATGCCGCCGTGGCCCCGGCACGCTCCTGGTCCGCCGCCGCGCCGGCAACGTCCGACAGGAGATATGCCAGCACGTCTTCGGCGCTGTACGCTTCACGATCGCCCAGAAACACACCGATGTTGGCGAGCTCGTCTCCACTGGTCACCAAGGCCGGTTCCTTTACCAGCGCGCCGCGCACCTGCGGCATGCCTACCGTGGACACGAGCCCGTTGCAAATGCACTGCCGTCCAACGGTGGCCTCTTCAGCGCCGCCTTTACGCAGATAGTCGGCCACCGGCTCGGCGGGACAGCGGTAGCCCAGGCGACCATCCTCGCGTTCGTACGGCGTGCGCAGATAGCCAAGATCGCATATGCGCTCGCGCGCCTGTGCCGCAACAGGCTGGTCGGCGAGCGTGACAACTTTAAACGGATAGCCGGTGGGGGACGCACGGGGATCGGTGGTGATGTGCAGCGTGCGTTCACGTGCGCCACCCAGCACAGCGCGACGCAGTGCAGCATCAAAACCCGACTCGTTGCAGTAGGCGAACAGTGTTCCCACCTGCACGCCAGCAGCGCCGAGTTCGAGGGCGCGCTTTACGTGTGCCGGCGAGCCCGTCCCGCCGGCCAACCAGAACGGACGGCCAAGCGCACGCACTTTCTCCAGATCAGCAAGATCGCGCTCGCCGTACACCGGCTCGCCGGATTGTGTGAGCGTCATGGCACCACGCGGCGGCGCGTTGTGGCCTCCGGCGGTGTGTCCTTCTACCACGAATCCATCCACAAAACCTTGTGCCTTGCGGGCGAGATTGGTGGCCAGCGCATCGGACGACACAATGGCCAGAAACTCTGGACGGCGGAGCGGTCGCGATGTATCGGCGCCATGTTCGGCCGGATCGAAACTGAGCGAATGGGCAGTGCCGGGTGTGGCACCTTCAACGTCGAGGCTCAATCGGGCCGGTTGATGCAGCGCGAGTGCATCGAGTGCGGCAGGAATTTCACGCGGGATGCCGGCACCCATCAGTACATAGTCCACACCGGCCAGCATTGCACCGTAGAGTGAAGCGAGGTTGGGCAGCTGCAGTTTGGTGAGCAGATTCACGCCCACCACTCCAGCGTGTCCCTCTTTGGCGAGAAACACCTCCACGAAGTTGGCCAGCATGGTAAGCTGCTGTCGCTCAACGCTTACCGTCTGCTTGTACATCGGCACCAGCACGTATGGCACACCGGGCTCGCGTCCACCCAGCCGGAAATAGCGATCGAGCACCGCCTCAGCGACGCCGCGAATCGGAAACGCCTCCATGGCGCGGCGTACGTTGCCATCGGGATCACCGTCCTGCAGGCGACGCGCCAGCACCGTATCAAGCGCCGTTCCTGAGACAACGCCCAGCTGGTGGCGCAGCGAGACAGCGCGCGCGAGACGCCAGTTGGACACCCCAACCCCCATGCCACCCTGAATGATGACCGGGCGCGGACGATGAAGCGGTCCGGCTGCGCCGCCAGCCGCATGTGAAACGAGTTGCATCGTGATGTTCGGCGCGTAGACGCAACGCCGCCTGCCATTGGGCACACGTGCGAAGCGCCTTGTCTGAGATGCACGAAGCATGGCGCGAACGTGCCCGTGAGTCTGTCGGGGACTATCGGTGGGCGTGTAGGGTGAGTCCCTACATGAATCGTTAACTTCCGGCGCAGACACATGCTCAGCTCTTGTCTCCAAGCATCCACTACTTGTACCTCTTGTATCTCCGCATGTCATTTCCCGTCGGCATCGTGCAGCGCGGCAGCTCCGCGAAGGCATCTCATGTAGCGAAGGTGGCCAGCGCACTCATCGCGAGCCTGGGCGCACTGGTTGCTCTGTTTCCTGCGGCGGCTGTCGGAGCGTTGCAGCCGCCGGCGACTGGCAGCCCACTGCAAGACTCGCTCGCAACAGTCACGGTGCAGGTGCGCGCCGACTCTGCCGGCACATCATTTGTGGAATCGGCCGTGGTGCGCAGCGGAAGCATGAGTGCACGCACCAACCGCACCGGAGTGGCGACGTTGCGGTTAACGGCCGGCCGGCGCAGCATCGTTGCAACAAGAATCGGCTACCTCCCCGACTCTGCTACGATCACAGTGCGCGCCGGTGCCGACACCACCATTGTGCTCACATTATTGGCGCAGGCCGTCGATGCAGACGCGGTCATCGTAACGGCCACACGTGGTGAACGTCGCGTCGAAGACACGCCGCTGCGTGTGGAGGTCATCAACGAGGAGGAAATCGCGGAGAAGGTGGCCATGTCGCCCGGCGATATTGCGATGATGTTAAATGAGACGGGCGGACTGCGCGTGCAGACCACCAATCCGTCATTGGGTGGCGCCAATGTGCGCATTCAGGGATTGCGTGGACGCTACTCGTTGTTGCTGGCTGACGGGTTGCCGCTCTATGGCGGACAGGCTGGCGGACTTGGCCTGTTGCAAATTCCACCAGTGGATCTCGGGCGGGTGGAGATCATCAAAGGCACCGCGTCCGCGCTGTACGGAAGTTCAGCGCTCGGTGGTGTGATTGATCTTGTGAGCCGTGTACCGGGAGAGCAGATCGAACGCACAGCGCTCGTAAACCAGACCTCGCGCGGTGGTACTGATGCGGTGTTCTTTGGCAGTGCGCCGCTTGGTGAAGCGTTTGGCGGTACACTGCTCGCCGGTGCCCACACGCAGCGGCAGAACGATCTGGACCGTGATGGGTGGACGGATATGGCGGGTTATTCCCGTGCCGTTGTGCGGCCACGCCTGCACTACAACAACGGCCAGGGGCGTTCGGCGTTTTTCACCGGCGGATTCACCGCCGAAGAGCGCAACGGCGGCACGCTCGCCGGACGCGTTACTCCCGATGGTACGTCGTATACCGAGTCGCTGCGCACCCGTCGTGCCGACGTGGGAGCGCTGGCCCGTTTTGTGGGCACTGATGCGAGCCCACTCTTCGGGGCCGACGCACTGCGGAGCGCTATACTCACAGTGCGTGGTTCAGGTGTTGAGCAACGTCATGCGCACCGCTTTGGTACGATTGCAGAAGACGACCGTCATCGCACCTGGTTTGGTGAAGCAGCACTCGCTGTACCACGCGGACCCTTCACGTACATCGTAGGCGGTGTGTTCCAGCAGGAGACGTACTCGGCTTCGGATGTTGAGGGCTTTGACTACGAGTACACTATTCCCGCGGCGTTTGCACAGTTAGATGTTGACGCCAGTTCGTGGCTTTCGGTGTCAAGCAGCGTGCGAGTGGACGCGCACAGCGATTACGGCACGTTTGTCAATCCGCGGGTGTCTGTGCTCGCACGCAGTGTATCGGAGGGACGTTTGGCCGGATGGAGCACGCGGTTGTCAGCGGGTACCGGAGCATTTGCGCCAACGCCGTTCGTTGAGGAAACCGAAGTCACCGGTCTGACGCCCGTGCAGCCACTGAGGGGACTCGTCGCCGAGCGCGCAATGAGTGCATCGCTTGATATCGGTGGGCCGGTTGAGTTGGCAGTTGGCCACGTGGAACTCAATGCCACGCTCTTTGGCTCACGCGTCACCCATCCGCTGCAGGTGGCCGGTGTACCCGGACTGCATGTGAACAATGTATCTCGCATACAGCTCGTGAACTCGCCCGGTCCCACACGCACGTGGGGCGGCGAACTGCTCGCGCGCGTTGAGCGCGAACTCGGCGAAGACTCGGGTGATGAAGAGCCACCGATGCTGCGCATTACAGGCTCGTATACACTGTTGCACTCAACTGAATGCGACCTGAGCTCTGCGTCGGCGCTGGCCGGTCTGCCTACCGATGGTTGCGACCGTCATGAGGTAGCGCTCACGCCGCGTCACGCGGTTGGTATTGTCACGACTGTGGAGCAGGAAGGGGTGAGCCGAGTGGGGCTCGAGTTGTACTACACGGGGCGGCAGCGTCTTGACGGAAATCCGTACCGTGCGGAGAGCCGTCCGTACCTCATTGTGGGGTTAATGGGTGAGCGCGCCATTATTACGCGTGCCGGCACTGCGCGATTGTTCCTCAACTTTGAGAACATTACAAACGTCAGACAGACACGCGACGACCGGCTGGTATTGCCCACGCGTGGCGCCGGTGGACGGTGGACTACCGACGCCTGGACTGATCTGGCGGGATTTACGGTGAACGGGGGCGTGCGGTATCAGTGGTAGTGCGCTTTAGACTGCACGTTTGCGTCGTCTGACAAATCTGCGCTTTCCGGAGTACACCTGGTCACTCGCCGGGCACGGCCGCGCCTTTAGTAGTACACAATGTCACGCACGTCGCTCAGGCGATATGTGTCACCGGTCTTCGTGATCACCAAGGTGACCGCGCCACCGCCGGCCGAACAACGCGGGTCGACAGGTTGCTGCATGGATACCATGCGCACCAGCAGGTCAGTACCGTTTAGCGCCACCCACTCAATGATCAATCGCTCGTGGCCAAGCTCCCACCGACCGCTGCATGCGGGTCGCGGTTCTCCGGGTCGCGGTTCTCCGGGTCGCGGTTCTCCGGGCGGCGGCGCAACGTTCGGCGTGATCTCCGGCGGCGCGATCACCACGCCGCCCAGTCGCTCGGCAATGTCACGCGCGATTTGGGAGCGATGCGTGGACGTGAGCAGTGGTGAGCATTCCGGTGACTGAGCATCATTTCCACAGCCAATGCTTGACACCACGCGCACTTCCGGCAGTGCCTGCGGCAGCGGTATTCCACGCGCGATGTACAAGCTGTCGCGACGTGTTGCCGTCGCTGTGTGGTGTTGCACAACGGCGTTGGTGATGGCGGCAACCTGTGTGGCCGACACTGGCGCTTGCGACGGTGTTTGCGCAGGCAGCACAGAAGTGACGACGAGGGCCACAGCCGCGGCGAAGCTCAAGCGGGTGGCAGTCATCAATAGTGGTAGCGCGCCATCAGAAAGTGAACACGGTCATCGCCCACGCGATATACAAGACGATCGGCACCGGTGATGCGTCGCGACCAGATGTTGGGGCCCAGGTGTTTGAGCGGCTCGGGTTTTCCGATACCAGTGAACGGCGTCTTCAGTGTTTCCTCCATCATGCGCAGCAACCGGTCTGCAGTCTTGGGCTGGGAGGAAACCCAGAATCGCAGATCCTCAAGACACTCCGGCTGAACAACGGCGATGCGCCGCTTTTTTTCACCCTTGCGTGCTGACACTAACAACTATCCCGCAGTTGGCAGGCCGATCTTTTCCCTGAGTTCGTCCATCGTCGTGGGCGCTACGGTATCGTCCAGTGACCGAGCCAATGCGGCGAGCAATCGGGCTGCATTCTTGGGAGACCGGAGCAGGTATGCGGTCTCCCGGAGGCTCGCGAGTTCATCCGCCGGGATCAGCGCCAGATCCTGGTGATTCCGGCGGGTAATGATGATCGGGGTCTGGCTGTTTTCGACTTCATTCCACACCTCCGCAAGGTTTTCGCGGAGGTGGCTGTACGTTGCTGTAGTCATTCAGGCCCTCGCCAAAGTTGTACAGTACTATTGTACAGGTATCGCCGATCGGCTGTCAAGCTGCACGATACCCGGTCCGGTCACTGATACCCTCGAGCGTTCACGTTTTTCATCGGTTCAGACTGAACTGAAACGGCTGCTGCACCAACTGCTTCACTTTGCGACCGCCAACTTCGGCCGCACGATACCTGATGCGTGGCAGCGCACGCTTTACCGCGTTCGAAAACAGTTCATGATCTGAACGCAGCACCTTGAATGTGCTCATGTCGGCGTAGCCACTTGTGTCGACCACAAACGAAGCCATCACCATGCCTTCGACTTGCGCGGAACGCAGCATTTCGGGATACGCCATGTTCGCCGGGCCGGCCATTGCGGCTGGCTTTTCCACTTCGTACACGAAGTACGGTGCATCGCCTTGCAATGCCTGCGGTATGCCATTCGACACACCATTGTCCCGTCCTCCAGAATCGCCCACTCCTGTGAAGTCTGCCGAGTTGGTCACGGCGCGTGTGAGATCGATCTCCGGTATTTCCAGCGGGATAATGTCGGGCGGTTGCAGTGTTTGAAATCCCTTCGCGACTGGTGCTGCCGCGACAACATCGGGCGGAGGAGGCGCTTGCGCGGGCTTGGGCGGCTGTTCGTCTTTGACTACCTGCACAAACTCAATCACGTAGGGCGTCTCGTCAGCGATCTGCTCTCCGGCGTTTGCTGTCGCCACAACCAGTGCTGCAACAGCGGCGCTGTGCAGCATGATGGAGACAACACCGCCGCCTGTACGCTTCGTTATACGGGCCTTCGACTCGAGCAGGTTGTTGAACATCGCGTCCACCTCTATGAGGTCCATGAGGGATGCACTGCGGGCGAGCCCCGCCGTACATCACCATGGTGCGACTCGATGATGAACCTGTCATGTCGCCCGCATTACGAGATGATGAACGCCGCATTACCATTGGCTTAAGGCGCACTCAACCTTGCGCTCGCCAACGTCGCCCCACCTGCGTACCAGACGTGCATGGCCCCATCGACACATGCGTGTGTACTCCGAAAAAGCACATCCCAAAACACGTCAAAGACACAGTCGGAAATGTGTGAACGAACGTGCACACAACGTGTAGCAGACGTCCCGAGGTGCATTCGTTTTGCACCGTGAAGTGAGTACACACATTCGACGCCTTCGCTGTACGCGATAACACTGCTGCTCCTGCGGCACAACGCGTTGAACTGACCGGAGCTTTGCCATGGAAATGGTTGAACGGAATCAGCGGGACGCCGTGCATGCAGACGTCATTGATATCAACAGTCCTTCTCACCGACGCGTGTCGTGGGGCGCGATTTTTGGTGGTGTTGTAGTCGCGGTCGCAATACAGATCATGCTTGGCGTGTTGGGGCTTGGCATCGGACTCATGCAGTTCGATCCGGCTACAAACTCCGATCCATTGCAAGGCTTTGGCACTGGCGCGGCTGTATGGTCGGTGTTGTCCATACTGATCGCGCTCTTTGCCGGCGGTTGGATTGCGGGTCGTCTTTCCGGTGTCCCGAGAAAGACGGCAGGCACGTTGCATGGCCTTGTCGTTTGGGGACTGGCAACGGTGCTGATGCTGCAGCTCGCCACCAGCGCAGTTGGTTCGGTGGTTGGTGGCGCGATGTCAGTGCTCGGCTCGGCCGCACGTGTCGCTGCCGAGGGCATTGGTGCCGCCGCTCCCGCGGTGGGTGGTCAGATTGCGTCTCGCACAGACGGCGCCAACGTGCAGTGGAGCGACATCCGCGCCGAGGCGATGGAGATGCTCCGGCAGACCGGCGACCCGGCGTTGCAGCCTGATTCATTACGTGCACAGGCCAGCGCAGCAGGACGTGAGGCCGATCAGCGTGCAATGGCGGCGGGACGCCCTGATGCCGACGCTGAAGCGCAGCTCGGTTCAGCACTCGATCGTCTCTTCAATCGCGCCTCGGATGTTGCGAGCGAAGTAGACAAGCAGGATGTGGCCAATGTGCTGGCCGCTCGCACTGATATGACGCAGCAGGAAGCGCGTCGTCGCGTCGACGAGTGGGATCAGCGCTATCAGGGGCTACGCCAGGCAGTCTCATCGCAGGCAGGCTCAGCCGGCGAGCGCGCCAGTGAAATCAGCGAAGGTGCGTCGGATGCGGTTGGACAGGCTGCGATCTGGACGTTTTTCGGACTGCTCGTGGCCGCGATTGCGGCGGCCGTTGGTGGCGGGATTGGCGCGCCGGCACTGATCGAAACGCGTCGTGCGGAGATTCCGGTGCGTTAACCTCGAGTATTCGGTGATTACGAAAAGCACGTCAGATTCACGGAAGAGTCTGGCGTGCTTCTTAGTAGTCTTCCTGCAACATCGGTCCGCGACCGAGCGACAACCAGCGGCAGTTAGTGGTGTTGATAGTGTACTTGTCTACGAACGTCGCGATTTGTTCGTCATCCGACTCCTGTCGGAGCACAAACAACGTATCTCCCCTCACCTGCACTGCCGGACGCGCCTCGCCCGACTGCGGAACGCGTGCATCAACACACGCTCTCATTTCCGCCAGATCAATCACAGTCACGTACAAGGTGCCCGCGAGAATCGTGGCCTCTTCGCTCTCTACCTGTGTGTCGTAGTGTACGGCGAGCAAACGCCCGGGCGCTTGCATCGCGCTTAAACTTGAGACTGCTGACACATTATTCATCAGCGCTGCAAAACCTCCCCCCGCCTCGCGAATCCGCGCCGCTGTAATGCCACGCCTGCGCTCGCGCGGCAACACTACGCTATCTGTGATCGACCAGTTCTGATCAACGAGATACAGCCCATCGAGAGCGCCGTATCCGACAGCACGCCACTCACCAGAAGTGACGGGCAGGATCGCGGAAAGACGGCCAATCCCCACATCTGCAAGGCGGGTGTACGCGTCTGGAAGTGATACCACGCGCGCTACGCTTGAGTCTCCGGGAACCAGCAGACCGATAGACGTCTTTCCCACTTCGTCACGCAGCCCAAAGGGCAGCGTGTCGGTGAAGCTGCTTTGCGCCGCGTATGAGAGGCTGCCTGTGTAAGAAACGCGCGCTATCTCGACGCCATCCGAAATGCGCACGGCCTTCCATGCGATGGAGCCATAGTCCGCAACCCAGAGAAAATCGCCTTGTCTAGTGACAGAGGCCGGACCGTAGAACTCCCCGGGCCCTCGTCCCACGCGTCCCCACGACTTGACCGCCTGCCCCGAATCATTCCACGCCAGCACGCGGCCGGCGTCCAGGTCTGTTACCACGTATCGGAGCGAGTCTTCGCCGACTGCAAATCCGAGCGGACGGCCGAGAAAGAATGAATCGGTTTCTGCGAGTCGGGTTGTTTGTGTGAGAACGAGCGACGGACCCAGCGATTGTTGATTGTCACTGCCGGTACACGCAATCGCGAGCGCGATGAGCGATGTGGTCAACATGATTCGACACAGGCCAGGGATCACTCGTGTGCGCGACCCATGCGGCGTTTTGCTGGTGTTAAACATTTGAATGCGCGGCCGCAATGGTCATTTCGTTGACTACCGTCCCTCGAGCATCGTGCATTCCGAACCGGCTGACTGTAGTTAGAGACGGCATCAGCGTTTCGCGCTTACCACACGGTGAGTTGCTCACAATCGTCCCGGGAAGTAACGTCTCGTCATGATGTCCGTCAAATGCGCCAGCTTTCGGTCAGCGGTTCTCACGTTCGCCTGCGTTGCCATGGCTGCAGGATGTGCGGGAGACTCCGGCAATCGCGGCATCGTACGTGTCACGGTGGACGGAGTCAGCGTCGTCAGCAACCCGGCACAACTTGGCGCCGCTCCGACGCTCGAGCTCAGCGACACGATCCTACGCGACATCGGGGGGCTGAAAGAAAACGAAGCTGACGAGTTCAATCACAACATCAGCACGCTGTCGGGCCTCGCGCTCTCTGATGGTGGCTTGGCGGTGATCGATCAGTTTCGCGTTCACCTCTTCGACTCAACGGGACAACAAGTTGCGGTGGTTGGGCGCGCGGGACTCGGCCCGAATGAATTTGTGGGGTTGGAAGACATCTGTCGGATGCGCGGTGACACGTTGATCGTGTTTGATCAACGCCGTGTAAGCGTGCTCAGTCCGCAAGGCGAGATCGTTCGGCAGTCAACGGTTCCAGACCTCAGCGTTACCGCTCGTGGCTGTTTTGAGGACGGCACCGTTGTTTCGCAAAGTTTCTCGCGAACAGAGCCGGACTCGGTGATGATATCGCATGCTGTGCGTCGGCGTGACGATGGTAGCATTCTGGATACATTGGGCATGCATCCAGTACTGGCGACCAGAGGCATTGGGCAGTTCATGCTGCACTACGCGCATGGACAGTTTCTCTACATCAGCGACCCGCGCCGGAACGAGGTCCGACGGTACCGGCAGGACGGCTCGCTCGATCAGATCGTGCGCATGGCGGACAAGCCGCGTACCATGGATGCGAAGAACGCGCAACGTTGGCTTGGTGGTGCAGCGCCAATGGCGGGCAGCGGCGCATCAGCATTTGCCAGCCGCTCAAACAAAACGGTGTGGCCGTTCTATCGCGCCATCAAAGTTGACGGTACCGGGCGACTTTGGGTGCGCAACTTTCCCGAAGACGACACCGCACCCGATCGCTGGACCGTGTACGACACCAGCGGTGCGCTGATTGGCAGTCTCGATATACCACGAAGTCCCGCACGCGCGATCGCGAATCCGCGCCGCGGATATCCGTCCACAATGCCTGGGCAAGCGCCTGAACTCATTGACACGTACGGCGACTTCGTGATTCTACGTGAGCGCGACAGCCAAGGCGCGGCGCATTTTGTTACGCGGCGTTTGTTGAAGATCGATCAGGAAACTTTGCAATGAGTTACAGATGCGGCCTTGGCGCGCTGGTCGTGTGTGCTCTGTCCGCATGTTCGCCACCAGACCCCATCGACCTCTCGCAACATCCGGACCCTTTGCTCGCGGCACGAGCGAACGCGCCTCGACTGCGTCCGGAGTTGATAGCGCGATTATCCGACGAGTTCCTGCTGTACAGTGATTCGCTCGGCCGTTCCACTGTCGATGATTTTTTTGTTGGACACGGACTGGTTGCCGGCACCGTCGCCGGACAGCGTGCGATCGTGCAGTTCCTGCGGTACACCGATACCTCGCTGCGCACGCAACTCGCGCACTCGTTTCTCGCCAAGGACCTCCGCATCCTTGGCACGGCGGAAAGCACCTACGTCTGGGCCGTCGATCAGACCAGTGGCGCTGTCTTTGTTGAAGACGTGGGAGGCAACGAACGGAGGCGGGGTTCCTTCAATCAACGACTCTATGTGCGGAGCGCCTGTCTGACGTCTACAGGCTCGGCGTACTTCGTTGAACGCGATGAACAAGGCGCAATCTGGCGGCAGGGCTTCCGCGATTCGGTTCTCGAACAGTTGCCAGAGCGCATTCAACTTCCCGCTGCGTTCTCACGTGACGACATTGAAGTTGAGCTGAGAGGAAACGCCGATGCCCGCTGTGTGCTTTTCGCCAACAAACGTGATTCATTCCTCGTGATTGATCCGAAGACGGAGCAGCTGAAAGGCTACGAGTATGTCGAATCCGTGCACTCTGTCATGCCCGCTGAGTCAAACGTCGACCGCTGGATGCGCACACTTCGTGAGCGGCAACATCCGGTTACTACCGCGCGAGACATCGCGGTCAGTGACGATCTGATCGCCGTGCTGCATTCAGGTCGATCAACCGAAGCCCGACGAGTGGTCGATTTTTACCAAGCGTCGGTTGGCTATCGTGGATCCGTCCGTCTTCCCATGCGCGCCGAGCGAATCGCGTTTGCGTACGGACGACTATACGCGCTTGCACGGAGCTCTACCGAAGCGCTGCTGGTGTCGTTCGTACTGCCCGCTGAGTATCGCGTTACGATCGACTCCGTGCCGACGCAACAACCGGAGGGACGCGTGCCGGACTTCCTTGTCGACACACTCCCGGAGGTCCTACCGTGACGGCCTCACGTGTGCAAACAATCTTCGCTGCTATCGCGTGCACAGCACTCGTCGGCTGTACTGATGAGCAACGCATCGCTAAGAGTTCCACTGGCGAATCAGCCACGCCGCTCACCGAGCGGTTTCAGCTTGATGGTCCCGGCGGACGTTCAGGCGGTTTCATTGATCCAATCGCGCGTCAATTCGAAGACGGGCGCGTGATTATCGCCGATCAGGGTCGCACCACATTGGATGTGTTCTCGCCTAAACGAGAATCTGAAGGCTCGCGCGATGTTCGAGGTTCGGGCCCGGGCGAAACGACGTCGCCATTCTACGTCGCACTGAGTCATGACACGGTAGTGATGATCAGCGCGTCGATGGGGGCGCGACAGGTGAGTTGGACGCGAATATCTACCAATGAACGGGGCACGTTTTCGCCGCACCGCGCACAGCCTGGCGTGGCGAACTCAACGGCGTTTACAGTGCTCGACCGTTTTGCCTCGGGAGATTGGCTCGTGCGCAAGGGAAGCGCGTTTCGCGCGATGCAGTCTCTTCCGTCCGTCGGTGCCTTGATCCCGGACTCCGTAACACTTGGCGTCCTTAGCCAAGCAGACGCACCTGGCGACTCCAGTTTCACGTGGCTGCCGCGAATGCAGCAGTCCACGATGCTCTGGTTCACATGGCCCGACGGACCAATGCCGAGTGCGGCGAGTCCACACCCGCTACGCCCCGGTGTGATGCACGCCGTTTCCGGAGACGCGTTGTGGACACTTGATGCAATGACAGGTGAAGGTGAGCGTTGGACAGATGGCGTTTCGCGCCTTCGCTTTTCGGTGGAGCTCGCACCGAACGCCGTGCAGGAATCCGATCTGCACGCCGCTCGGGATCGAGCGCTTGCCAATGCCAGCTCGTCGCTCGATAGCAGTCGTGCATTGGCGTTGTACGATCCCGCGACGGCGCCTGACATCGCCCCGCGCGCGTCACGCCTCGTGCCGGCGCACGATGGCACTGTCTGGGTGGAGGTATTCGCTTTCGACTCCGCGTCTGCGCGCTCGTATGTGGCGCTCGACTCACTTGGCGCATCGCGCGGTGTGTTCAGTGCACCGCCGGGCGTTCGGCTGCAATACGTAGGTCAGACTCTAGTACTTGGCGTTGCACGAGACGTTGATGGAATTGATTACGTTCGGGCGTTCGCGGTGCCTGAAATGCGTTGACGTTGCGGGATCGCGCGCTCGATTCATCGAAGTCGTGCACTTTTGTGCGCAGAAGATCCCCATTATCGCCCGCCAATGGAGAGCGTATGATCAGTTTGCAAGTTGTCAGCCGAATGTTGCTGGTCATCGGCATTATCGCCCTCGTGTCGCCACCGCTCGCTGATGCAACGCAAGGCGGCACTGGCAGCACTCGCGCAATCGCGGGGCGTGTTCTTCAGGTTGGTGTCGACACGCCGATCCCGGGCGTGCAAGTACGGGTGCGCGGTGAACGCATCGGCTCCTCTACAGGTGCGCAAGGACGGTTCGCGTTGGCCGATGTCCCGGCAGGTCCGGTTGAACTCGTACTGCGTCATCCGTGCTACTTCCCCGTGCAGGTGACGCTTCCTGCGACCGGCGACGTTTCAGTCGCTATCGGTCTACCATACGATCAAGCATCGAACAGGCGTGCAGGTTGTGGCGGGCTTGATGCCAGAAAGCCGGATACGCCGAGCTCTCCAGATACGCACACGCAATCGCAATAAGCATCCACTTCTGTTCACGGCCACGGATGCCGCTGTATGGTTTCCAGCTCATCGTCATCAATCGACACCGTGTACACAACACCATCACCGAATCCTACAATGCGCTGCGAACTCGGCATCACGAGTCGCTGTGCAAGGCGACCGGTGCGATCCACGATGTCGTAGTAACGGCCCGGTTGCAACGGGTTGAGTGTTCGCTCTACAGCAATCGCACCACTGGCCAGAGGCACAAGCGCCTGTCGCTGAAATGGCGGCAATACCTTCGGCCACGATGGCATTTCGTCAGCGGTGAACTTGCCCTGCAAACCGCCGGTGTACTTTCTGTTGAGGAACGCCTGCTTTTGACGGGCGTCAACAGGGACCGCTTCAAACGGCAACGGCTTGTCGCGCACGTGTTGGCCGGTGGGCGACACCCAATCCACGCGGTAAGGATGACGCCGCGCGATGGCCACCCATCCGTCAAAGAACAGATAGGCCTGGTCCGCAGCGGCAAACGGGGCGGACACCATGAAGTTCATTTTTCCCTCGGGCACTGACTTGGTATGGCGCGCAATGCCACCGTACTCTCCCGCAATGATCGCAACTGTGTCGCTGCGACGAGTGCTCTCCATGCGGGCCACCACCAGCAGCGATTCTGCAGCCATGAACAAGGGCGGCGCAGCTACCCAGCCGGGAGGTTTTACCGTCTTGAAAGGATGCACCTCCACATGTCGTCCTGATGCGTCGTAGCCGGCAAGTGATATTTGCACGGCGTACTCTCCGGTCGGGTTCATCGCATCGAGCACACGATCCGGCCCCATCAGAATCCAGCGTCGTGTGTTTGGATCTTCGAGTATTGAAGAATCGCCGAACCACGGAAAAATGCGGTTGACTTCCAGATATTCGCCCGGTCCGCGCCCCTTTCGGCCGACGACGCGCGCTGACAGTTCGCTCCAATCGATGGCAACGATGTCATTCGCATATCCGTCCACAACGAGCAGCGTGCCATCACTGAGTTGCCGCGTTGACGTGATGCGGCGAAACTCGTAGTCGACGTGATGTGTCGGCGGCTGAAGTTGTGTGGGAGTGGGCTGCGCGAGTGCTGTCTGTGTTGCATATACAGACAGCAGCATTGCGACGAATACGGACTTCATGCAGCGGTACATAGCCTCTATCATGAACGCCTCACGGTCTCTGCAGGTGAAACTTCGACACCGACACCCGCCACTCCCCAGTCGCTGCATCCTCTTTCCAGTCGACCACGTGTCCGTTGCTGTACGTTCGGCCAATGAGCGAGTCGGCTTCCCACTCGGCGATGAGTTTCAACTTCTGTACGTCCAGAACTTCTACACGAGTCTTGTACCGCGGTCGCGATTCGAGTGCAGCGAGCGGCAATCGTTCGGCGCTGACCTTCTCCACAGACGGACCCGATTTCCATCGCGGATCGGGCACCAGATAGAGCACCCATAACAAGCCTGCAGCATCCTCCCAAAAGGCAGAGATCATCACATCCGGTTTACGATCAAACACTCCGCTCGACGGCTGCTGTCCTCGGTTGAAATCGGCACGTGGAAACCATGACGCATTCCGCTGCAGAGTGAAATCCGAACGCAGGTTTTTGTCATAGTGAGTAATGTCGCGTTCATGCAGGCGGGCAACCCAGAAGCCCCCATCCTTCGCGTTCGAGAGCAGGCGTTGGCTTTTCCAGCGTTCACCGGACGCCATGCTCGATTCTTCCAGCATGGATACACGACGACCTGCGCTGTCGGTCACGATGAGCGAGTAGCCAACGTTTCCAGATGGAAAGAATCCTGATATCACCAGACCGCCATCCGGTCGCAGCAGTGCCGGTCGACCGGGGCCACCGAATGCAGCAGGCACTGCTTGGCTGCGCACAAGGTTGCCACTTCCTGTGAAAACAGTGTGTCGTCCAAGTTCGACATCAAGCAGATGGATCGTTCCGTTTGCAGCAACAAACAGGTTGCGAACAAAGCGCAACTCACCGGGGCCGGAACCCTCACGCCCGAATCGCGACTGCAACGAGCCGTCGCGATGAAACACCTTTATCGCGCTCTCCTTTCCGTCGGAGTAGAAGAGCGCACCGGCATTATCAATCGCCAGGACATACGGCTCCGTGTTGATCTCGCTTGGATCAAGCTCCGTGGATCTTCGCAGTTCAATGCGGCATTCCTTGCACGTCACTGTTGACGGAATTGACCTCACCTGTGCTTCCAGGCCGGACGTTCCGCCGAGCAACAGGAAAAGCGAGATGCACGCAAGACGCCTATTCAAGCTCACTCCCCTAGGTTACGTGAGCACCCCGCGCTGATCATCCGCGAACTTGTCAAGCTGCGCACAGCGTGTCAACGGCACCAAAACAGAAATAGATCGGAGCCTTCGCAGTTCATTCCAAGTGAGGTGGCGATGAATGTACAGCTCTTTCGATGGGCTACTCTGGCGTTTGCCACGGCGCTACTAGCGACACCGGCTTCCGCTCAGGATTCCCGGCCGCTTTCTATCGGCGTGATGGGTGGCATCAGCTTGCCTGTCGGCGAGTACCGCAATGAACGTGAGAGCGCATTCAACATCACAGGAAATGTGTATCTTCGCCCGGGTACTGGACTGTTCATGTTTCGCGGCGATGTCGGATACGAACGCTTTCAAGGCAAGGGCGCCGGTAACAGGCGACGTCAGGATCTGAATGTGTTGTCGGTAACCGCAAATATTCGGGCCCCGATTGGTTCAGCCGGTGCGGAACGCGGAGTGCGTCCGTACTTCGTTGGAGGTGGTGGCTTGTATCGGCGAACAACCGACATTGTGGTGTTCGATGCGCCAAGGATCACGCGATCGACCAACGATTTCGGCGTCGCGTTTGGAGGCGGTGTGGAGTTTGCGCTCGCGGGCGTTGCCACATTCGCTGAAGCCCGTTTGGTGAGCGTCTTTGGCGAGAGAAGAGACATCTCATTTCCGACGGCGCGATGGATTCCCGTGACGTTTGGTTTTCGCTTTTAGCGTTGTACCGAATCGTCGCCGCAGACGAGTGGACCGTGACACGTCACCCGAAGATCAGTCGGCTCGTCCCAGAAAGCGCGTACGACGTACGACCGGCGCCTTCGCGCGGGAGCGCCACCACATACCCCTCCTTCATCAAGAAGGAGAGCGCATTCGACACCGAGGCCTGCGAAACCTTCCAGAGTCGCTTGAGATCCGCTTGGGTTCGCGTAGCTGAAGGATCTTGCTCTCCCCACGCCTTGAGTTGATCGACGCGTTTCTGTTCGCGAAGCGCCTCGAGGTCGGACGCATACCGCCGTTGAAGGGTCGGTCGGATCTCGGCCGTCTTGAGGGGACGAACGCGGGTCTCTCCTGCCTCCGCCGTCACGGCGCTCCGAATGTTAGGCCGGATCCCGTCGTCGAGGGCCTTGAGTAAGCCGCGGAGGTCTCCGCGATAAAGGGTGTACAGGTCTGCTACCGATGCATCGTCGATAGGCGGAATCGGACTGGCGTCAGCGTCAAGCCGGTTGTGCCAATATCGCTCGGCCAGCAGTTGGTGCACATCGTCGAGCGCCATCGGCGGAACAACGAGTGTGCTGAACACGGTGCGGACTTGGGCGTGTGTATTTACGACTGCTTGGACGGCTTCTGCCGTCCCGGCAATGACCACGTGGAGCCCTGGGTGCATGAGCATAGGGTCGCGCAGCGCGCGGAACAGGTCTGCGCTTGCCGCGGCGTCGGCCTCGGTGAGTGTCTCGAGGTTGTTGATGTGCACGACGATGCCACGCGTGTCTGCGCCTCGTACCAGAGCGATCAGGTCGCCAAGGATGCGTACGCCGTCGGCCAGCACGTCCTTCGGGGCGGTCAGAGCGCGACTCCGGCTGGCGCTTGCACCGGCACCCATGAATGAAGCGCCCCCGCCCTCGCCTGTCGTCACCTTGGAGACGCGGGCGATCTGCTCAGCGGCTTCCATTGCACTGTTCCCGGCGGTCATCGGGCGGTTGGCCAAGATGGTTTCGTAAACCAGGCTGAGGAAGCGGCCGAAGAGCCCTTCGGATGAATCGTTGGGCAGCAGCGCCACAAAATCGTCGACCGTGAAGTAGCCGTTTTCTCGCGCGCGCGCTTTGAACTGTTTCACCAGAGTGGTCTTCCCCACACCCGGCGCGCCGGCGATAGCCTGTCGCGACGATGAGTGGCCCGCTCCATAAAGGACGCCCTCCAGTTCCTCGACCTCCGCTGCCCGGCCAACAAACAGGCTGAGCGGGTGCGCTTCGTCATTACCGCCGAGCGATTCCTGCCAGAAGGGAGTCGCGCGCTGGTTGAAGATGTTCCATGGCGTCGGAAGCGGGGAAAGGGGCATAGCAGACGGCTCAGGTTTTATAGGGCTGACGACCATCAAGGCCTATCGAAACAGTTTATAGGCCCGTTGGCTTATAGACAACCACTATCAGGTTTCTTTCCAAGCAGGCCAATAGAACCCTCTCCCTAACGAAGCGGGCCCCGGGAATCGAATCCCAGGGCCCGCTCGCGCATCCGTCCTGCATTCCTACTTTTACTGCACCGCATTCACCATATCAAAGATCGGCAGGTACATGGCCACAATCATACCACCAACCACCACACCCAGGAACACGATCATGATCGGCTCCAGCAAACTCAACAATCCGCTCACCGCCGCATCGACTTCGTCATCATAAAAGTCGGCGATCTTGGTGAGCATTTCATCGAGTCCACCGGTCTGCTCACCAACGCTGATCATGCTGATTACCATGGGCGGAAATACCTTGGACTTCTGCAGCGGTGCGGCGATGCTTTCACCGCCGGCAATGCTGGCCCGCGATTCCATGATGGCGTCCTGAATCACGCGGTTGCCTGAGGTCTTGGCGGTGATTTCGAGACCGTCAAGAATGCTCACACCTGATGAAATCAGCGTTCCCAGCGTACGCGTAAAGCGCGAGACGGCCGACTTGCGCAACACGTCGCCCAGTACGGGAATGCGCAGCATGAACTTGTCGATGGCGAGCTGACCACCCGACGTTGCGTACGTAATCTTGAGCAGCCAACCGGCGGCAATCGTACCGATAATCAGTGCCCACCAGTACGCGCCGAGTGCGTTGGAGAGCGCGATAACAAACTTGGTGGGGCCCGGCAGTTCGGTGTTCACACTGGCGAACATGTTTTCGAACACGGGAATCACTTTCCACAACAGCACGATGATGGCGATTGCGGCCACGCCCATGATGACGGACGGGTAAATCATCGCGCCCTTTACCTTACGCACCAACGCGTCGTTCTTTTCAAGGAACACGGCCAGTCGTCCGAGAATGGTGTCGAGAATACCACCCTTTTCGCCGGCGTCTACCATGTTGGTGTAGAGATCACTGAACGCCTTGGGATGCTTGCGCATGGCGTCGGCCACGGTGTGTCCGCTTTCCACTTCAAACACCACCTCGCGGACCGTCTGCTGGAGCGTTTTGTTTTCGCTCTGCTTGGCCAGGATGTCGAGCGCCTGCACGAGCGGCAAGCCGGCGTTGATCATCGTGGAGAACTGACGCGTGAAAATCACGATGTCGCGCATGCTGATGGAGCCGCGCGCTTTGGACGGGCGATTCTCGTCAACCTTGACGATGGTCAGTCGCTGACGTCGCAGCTGATTGACGGCATCATCGCGTGATGCAGCGTCAATCGTGGACGACTTCAGTTCGCCGCCATTGGTACGCGCGGTATACGTAAACGTGGGCATGCAGGACTACCTCGTGAAAGATCAGCGGCGGGCGGCGAGGCCAGCAGGCGCCGCACCGTTGGACGCGCGGGACATCGGCGATGACCCGTCTTCGGACTTACCGATCATGCGAAGGAACTCGTTCTGATCTCCCGACGCACGAACACATTCTTCGGCGCTCACCTGACGGGAGACGTACAGCTGGTACAGCGAATCGTTGAGCGTTTGCATGCCGAACTTCTTGCCCGACTGCATGAGCGAGTAGATCTGGTGCACCTTGTCGTCGCGAATGAGCGCACGGATGGCCGGTGTGACCACCAGAATCTCTGCCGCCATGGCACGTCCGCGCCCGGAGAGCTTGGGCAGCAGCGTTTGCGTGACAATGCCTTCGAGCACAAACGCGAGCTGTGCGCGCACCTGGCTCTGCTGATGACTGGGAAAGACGTCGATGATGCGATTGATGGCTTCGGCCGCACTGTTGGTGTGCAACGTGGCAAACACCAGGTGACCGGTTTCCGCGATCGTGAGCGCCGCCTGAATCGTTTCCAGGTCGCGCATTTCGCCAATCAGAATGACGTCGGGATCTTCACGCAGCGCATACTTGAGCGCCGACGCAAAACTCTTGGTGTCGGCACCGACTTCGCGCTGGTTGATGATGCAGGTGCGATGCCGGTGAATGAACTCGATGGGATCTTCAACGGTGATGATGTGCCCACGACGCTCGCTGTTGATCTTGTCGATCATGGCGGCGAGTGTGGTGGACTTGCCCGAGCCGGTTGGTCCCGTGACCAGCACCATGCCACGCGGCTTTTCCGCCATTTGCGCAATCACACCCGGCAGTTGCAGCTCTTCAAACGTCTTGATCTGGAACGGGATCTGACGAATGACCATGCTCACACAGCCACGCTGACGGAATACGTTGCCACGGAAGCGGGAGAGATTTTGAATGCCGAACGAGAAGTCGAGCTCGTCCTCCATTTCAAAACGCTTCTTCTGATTTTCCGTGAGCACCGAGTACGCGAGTTGTAGCGTGTCGCGCGGCTGCAGCACGTGTTCAATCGACGAGTTGATGATGTCACCGTCCACGCGAAGCTTGGGGCGATCGCCGGCCGTGATGTGCAGGTCGGACGCGTCCCGCTCGATCATTTCGTCGAGCAAGTTGCGGAGTGAGACAACGGGTGCGGACGTCGGTGCGGTCATGTGCGTCGAGGGGCGGCGGGATTACTCCCGCAAGGTGGATCTCGCCCAAGGACGAGTCGCGTGCGGTCGGGAAACCGCCACGGACATCCAATGCAGCGAGATGTGATACGGTTGGCCATGCACGTGACGGTCTTGGCGACCGCATACGGTGAAGGCCGTGAACGTGAACTAGGCGCTGGTTTCGCGGATTACCTGATCGAGCGTGGTCAAACCCTTTATCACCTTGAGCCAGCCGTCCATGCGCAACGTGAGCATGCCTTCGGTGATGGCCTCGTCGCGCAACACCTGCGAGTCGGCGTTTTGCACTACGAGCTTCTTGAGGTGATTGGTCATGAACATCACCTCGTACAAACCCTGTCGTCCTCTCAATCCGGTGCCGCTGCAGGCGTCGCAACCGTGGCCCTTGAAGAAGGCCAGATCGCCGATTTGTGTATCGAGCGACAGGTTCTCCAGAAACGGTGCAGCTTCTTTCGTGGCTTTGCTCTTCGCATCGGCCAGCGCGCGCTCGGTGAAGCGCAAATCGGCCAGTCGCGTTTCCACAGATACCTTTGCACCCTTCAACTCGGCTTCGTCGGGCTCGTATTTGATCTTGCACTTGGAGCAGATGCGACGGACCAGTCGCTGCGCCAGAATGGCGTTCAGCGCCGACGCCACGTTGAACGGCTCAAGACCCATGTCGAGCAGTCGCGTGAGCGTTTCGGGCGCGGAGTTGGTGTGCAGTGTACTGAGCACCATGTGGCCGGTGAGCGCGGCCTTGACCGCAATACCACCGGTCTCAAGGTCTCGAATCTCACCAAGCATGATGACGTTGGGGTCCTGACGCAAAAACGCCTTCAGCGCAGCCGCAAACGTCATGCCGATTTCGGTGCGCACCTGCACCTGATTGATACCGAAGAGATTGTACTCAACGGGATCTTCGGCAGTCATGATGTTGGTGTCTACCGTATTGATCTTCGACAGCGCGGAATAAAGCGTGGTGGTTTTTCCCGAACCGGTAGGACCGGTGACCAGCACCATGCCATACGGATTGGAAATAGCTTCCATGAACTCCGCTTCGGCGCGCGGCTCAATACCAAAGGTCTCGAGATCGAGCGTGAGGTTCCCCTTGTCGAGAATACGCAGCACCACCTTCTCACCGAACAAGGTAGGCAGTGTGCTCACACGGAAATCGATGACCTTCTTGCCCACCTTGAGCTTGATTCGACCGTCCTGCGGCACGCGACGTTCGGCAATGTTGAGCGACGACATGATTTTGAAACGCGAAATCAGTGCCGCCTTCATTTTCATAGGCGGCTTCATGATTTCCTGCAGCGCACCGTCAATGCGGTAGCGCACGCGCAGCTCGTGCTCAAACGATTCAAAGTGAATGTCCGAGGCACCCTTCTGCACCGCGTCAATCAGAATCGCGTTGATGAGTTTGACGACCGGCGCCTCTTCCACCTGCGCGGCCAGCACACTGACGTCTGCTTCCTGCTCCTGCGACTCCAGCAGTTCAACGTCGTCATCTTCACCCGTGATGTCCTGCAGCAGCGACGCCATCTGGATGTCGGTGCTTTCATAGTGCTTCTCAATGGCGGCGCGAATGGAATACTCGCCAGCCAGCACGGGCACGATGTCGTAACGTGTGATGAACTTGAGATCGTCAACGACACCGAGATTGGTGGGGTCGGCGATAGCCACCGTGAGCTGGCGTCCGTCACGCTTGAGCGGCAGCACCGAATGCTTGGACGCGAGATCAGCCGGTATCAGCTTGAGCAGCTTGGGATCAACATCAAAGCGCGCCAGGTCCACAGCCGGCATGCGATGCTGGCGCGCCAGCAGCCTGACCACACTCGTTTCGGGAACGAAGCCCAGCTTCACGAGCGTGAGCCCCAGACGCTGTCCGTTGGTCGACTGCTCCTGCAGGGCTTTCCCCAGCTGTTCGCGTGTAAGCAAACCTTCACGGATCAGCAATTCACCGAGTCGGTCGGCCGCCGGAACGGGTTTGGCTGCTGCAGGTGCAATCATAGTGAGACGCGATCCGTGCGGAGGAACGAACAGTGGGCGAAATGGGAGGACAAACTGCGGAACCGGACCGTGAGTCACGGGGTCCGGCTGCCGGTCGGCTTGCCATGTAATGGACGGAACCCGTTGGAAAACGTCACGTGGGGGGCCAATCCGCGTGCCAGCGCCGGTCCGATGCCCTTTACGCGCTGCAGCTCTTCGAGCGAGCCAAAGGGACCCAACGAATCGCGACTGGCGATTATGCGTGCGGCCAGCGCAGGGCCCACTCGCGGCAGAGCGTCGAGTTGCTCAGCCGTTGCCACATCTACATTGATGGGCTCAGCGGGCAGCGTGGACTTTTTTGACCTCGATTTGGCGTCCGTTCGCGCGTCTTCGACGGCCTGAAGCTGACGTTCAAGAGCCACAGCGCCGGCCGCGCGACCTGCCGGGCCGTCACCGGTTTGCGCATTGCCTCCGGCCACGGCCGACAACGCGGCGTCAGCAAGCGCGCGATCGAAGGCCCGGGCCTGTAGCGCGCGCACACCGCCGCCAAGCACGGCGACGGTAGCAAGGAAAACGATGGCCTGGCGTTCAGATGCGGTGGGCATGGAGGCAATCTTGCGCCAGCCGTCGCATGTGCCTTCACCAAATCATTGCGGGTGCCATCATTGGGTTACCGCAACGCCCCACCAAAGAAGTTCAACTGCAGAATCGCGCTAAACGTGGTCTGCGCAAATCGACGGTTGAAGTTGCGGTCGAAGGTGAGCACGTGCGAACCCGAGAGCGAAAAGGTGAGCGCTTCCGAGAGGTCGGTATCGGCGTTGAAGTTGAATGCTTCACGCCCGTTGTCCGCGAGCACCGCGGCAAACGGTGACGCGGCCGAGGCACCCAGCGTGGCCAGCTCGTTGCCCACCACGCTGCTGGCCGACTGACGCTGCCACGTGACCTGCGTGCGCAGACCGCTGCGCTGATTCCACGACGCCGGCAGCGCGAACTCACGCGACAGCCCGAACGACATATCCTCAGCACGACTGTTGGTGCGTGCACCCGGTCGCTCATCAACACGGATTGTACGACTGAGTGACGCCGACGTCGTGAGCGGCCCAAACAGATCCCAGGTAATGCTGGCCGACACGGGCATGCGCTCGGCCCGGCCAAAACTCTGATCGGCAAACCCGCCCAGTTCGTTCAACACTTCGGTGCGCTGCACATTGCGTGCGTAGCCGGCCGTTGCGCCGAGTGCAACAAACGGCCCCAGTTTGCGCAGCGGGCGCCAGTTCCAGCGCAGCGTGACATCGGGGTAGACGTCCTGATCGTTGGTGATAAGCGCCTGGAAGTCGTCGCGCACACGACGTGTCCACGTTTCAGTACGACCCGTTTCGGCACGTGTTGTGAGCGTGAGTGACAACGGGAGATTAAGTCCTCCGGTCACAATGATGCGTCGCGACCGACCCGCCACCGTAGCCAGGCGCGCATCAACACCGCGGAACAGATCAATACCGCCGAATCCGAATTGATATCCGTTGCTGGGCGCGCGGAAGGTGTTGTCGTAGTTGGAGTCGAGGGTGCGCAGCCAGGTGGCATCGAGCGGTTGAAACAGTCGCACCCACTGCGCCAGCCAGCTGTTGGGCTCCAGTCTGCGCTCGGTAAGACGGTTCAGATCAAACGTCATTCCGCCCGACAGCTGTTGCGTCGCACCAAGCCGACGCGGCAGCCTGAAGGCACCGGTGGAATCATCGGTGCGAACGAGCGCACGTGCGTTGGGATCTTTGGCCAGCGAAAAACTGCTGGTAAAGTCTGCACGCGGTCTGAGCCACGGCCAGAACGCAGGTGCCAGACGGAACGCTGTGGTGAGCGAACGTTCGCGCTCCAGTCCGATATCGGCGCCAAGCAATCGCATGCGTTCGGCTTCGGCGGCAGCGCCGCGGTCAATGCTGTCGAGCGTTGGCAGCAGCACATCCTGATAATCGCGCAGATCGAGCACCTGGCGTGCGTTGACACTCGCCGAGATTGCGGAAACCGGGCGGAACTCTACAATGCCCGTGTTTTGCCAGACATGGTTTATCGCACGCGCCACCTGCCCTGTATCGCCCACCGCCTCGGCGGGCTTCAGGAATGATGTTGTACGCGCCGACTGACGTGACAATCCGCTGGCCAGGCGGAACTGTGTGGGATTCCAGCGTATCGGTGTATTGCGCAGCGCTTCTGCAGCGCGCGAGTTACGGAGCGATTGAGGGAAGAGGTCAAGCACACGCGTGGTCCACGTGGGGAGCGGTGCAAGTCGCGGCGCACCGCTCAGATCGAGCGCCGCGTTGAGCAGATAGTTGGATGCGCGTCCCGACTGAAACGCGCTTTGTGTTGAGCCACTGCCCCACGCCGCATTGATCACAAAGCCGTTCACGATTGGCGCATACCATCCACCGTCGAGCGGCCTGTCGCGACGCAAGCTCAGTGAATAGTTCACCCGACCTGCGCGCGGATTGCGCAATCCTTCAATGCCTTCGGCCAGAATGTCGGTGCGATTGACAAACAGCTGGTTCACATCGGTGCCACTGTAATCAATAGACAGCGGCGCAATGAGGCCCCATCGCGACGGCAGCATCTGTTCAAGATGCAGCGTGGTACCCACGGTAAACCCATTCTCCGTGAGAAAGCTTGGCGCTTCACCCAGTTGCCTGAAGTTTGGATCGCGTCGGCGCACGGCGGCACGCACGTCCATGAAATCACCGGCGTTGAGCGTGAGCCCCAACTCACCAGCCAGTCCCATATCATCGACAACATCACTCAGTCGAATGTCGTTGATCCAGAGCTCGAGCGTGTCGTTGGGCATGAGCGCCGTCGCACTTCGCGGTACTGAATCAATGCGCACAAAACCCACGGCCAGCTCCTGCACACCGGCCAGATTTGGTGGCGAGACAGTTGGATCGGTGGTGTACACGATGTACCCATCTTCACACACCGCAAACCGGCGCACCGTGCTGTTGGTGGGCAAACCGCTTCGTTTGATAAGTTCAAGATCGGGTCCGCTACAGGCAATGGAGTCTGCCCCGCCCTGCAGAAACAGCGACTCAAGCCGCCCGCGCAACGCCTGCAATCGCTGCAAATCAACACGCACTTCCGGCTCCCATGCGTTTTGCGATTGTCCGGCGTTCACCGGTGTGCGATACGCGTAGAAGTTGTGTTCATCGCGACCGATTTTCACAAAGCCCTGCAACTCGCCATCGGGACCCCAGCCATTGCCGCGTCCGCGCATCCAGAGGCGCAGCGTGCGATAGCCCATGAAGTTCTTGAGTCCTTCTGGAAATCGCAGATACGCTTCGGCGCGATCAAATGCACCAAACATCTGCCCCGGTGCACCACCGGCGAGCAGGCGCAAAGACCGTTCGTTTACCTGAATGCGACTGGCTTCCAGGCCGGTTTGTCTGTCTTCCGGCACTTCAAGAACGCCCGGGGGCGGAGTGTATGGTACGAGCGCCGTGGAATCGATTGTTCCCACCACCGAGGCAATCACGTAGCCGCTGGTGAGTGAACTGGTGGAGTCACCCGCCACACCGGAGATGGGGCGCTCGGTGCGCTTGAGCCACGGTGCACCCACCAGGCTCAGTCGTGCAATGGCCGTGTTCACAAAGGCGCTGTCGGGCAGCGACGGGTTCGAGACCATGGACAATCGCAACGCACGCACCCGACGATCATTTTGGGCGCCAAGCGAATCGGTAGGTGTGCGCCAGTTGAGTCGTACCTGCACCCAGCACTGCTGCATGGAGTCGGCAGGCGAATCGATCGGGGCCGTCTGCTCACAGCCGCCAATCCGGGTCCACGTACGGCGATCGGACAGATCAACCACAAACCGTTTGAAGCGCTCCAGCTCCGGTGCCGTTGCGTCGGTCATGTTGAGCTGACCGTCGAGATCAACGTCTTCCTCATCCAGCCGGTTATTGCGAGCCGTACAGTTTACGCGGCTATCGCCGAGCGCGAGCTGCACACTGGATGTCGCATTGCACAACGGCACATCAGTGGTGACCACCGGCACCGGATTGGCCTGGGTGCTGTCGATGATGACAATGGTGTCAGCGCGGTCGTTGGGCAGCCCCAGGTCGTTGGTCACGGCGTTGAACGCGCGCGAAAATGCATCACGCTCTGAATCGAGACGATCGTACCCGGTAAGCCGTCGTCCACGAAAGAGCGTATCCACGCGTTGCAGCACGGAGTCACGCCGGATGATCATGGTATCCGGAATAAACGCCACGCTGTTTTCGCTGATGTCACCGAAATCAAATACCAGCGAGGGATTGCGCGATTCGCGACCGGGCTCGGTGTACACCAGCGCGTAGAACTCAAGGTTTTCAACGCGCGACAAATCAGTGCCACTGGGGTTGAGCACGGTGCGAATGCTGCGCCAGCGACGACCGGCCTGTGGTGGATTGCTGGCGCCACTTCCGGGACCTGTACGCGTTGTCCACTGCAACAGTGTTTCGCCCGTGGTGCGATTGTATGAGAGTCCACCGCCGGCGTACTGCGGGTAGAGCGTCAGAAAGAGCACCTGCTCCGGTGTCTGCAAACCGCTGGAGGTAAAGCGTGCCGATGGATCGATCTGATTGGTGGTGTACACCACAAACCGTCCGGCACGGGTGAGTCCGGAGTTCTGCCACGCCACCGTGCTTGCGCGTGAGAGTTCAAACAGACTGGCACCAAAGCCCGGCACGCGAGCTCCACCCTGCGGACGACTGCTGAAGTACCATGCGCCTTCATTCAACTGCACCCGCACACCGGCGTCGCTTTCAAAACTTTCCACGAACGCCTGCCCCGCCGAGTTGGGGCGAGGACGGCTCATGGCAAACTCCCCCTGCAGCGAGACCCGTGACTGTGCGCCCGCATCACTCAACCCCAGCCCGGAAATCCAGCGACTGAGTTGCGGCGCATTCCACGCGAGATCGCTGGTGAGCCCCGCAACCAGTGAGCCGACCGGCTCGTAGCCCAGTGCGGGACGATTGGACACGGAACGCTGTTCCTGCGAGATGGCGGTGAAAGTGACTTCACCGGCATCAAGAGGAAACCGTGAGGCAAAGCCGAGAATCGTTGTTGGTGTGGCCGCGCTCGCGAAGAGCGGATTCTCTTCGTAGCGCACGTTCACTGTTCGCGGGCGCGTAAACAGCGTATCGGGGCGATTGAAGGTGATCTGACCGGTCTCGTAACTCACCACGTAGTCACGATCACGGGACAGCAACAGCCCGTCGAGCTCCACCCGCTCACTGCCCGGGCGCAACTGCGTAGTACCGAGCGTGATGCCGCTCTCTCCGCTGTCTGCTGTCCCGTTGTACTGGGCAAGCAGGCGGAACACCGACTGCGGGCGTTGCGCAGAATACAGATACTCGTTGGGAAACGAATACAACGTGTCGTTGGCCGGATTGGCCAACGGCTGTGCCAGCCCCGCGCGCGCAAACGGCTGCAGCGACGGGAACACCACGAAATAGTCTCTGATGAGTTTTTGCCCCGTGGTGCCCGCAGCGGAAATGTTTGCATCATTGGGGCGCGGCCACAGGCGATTTTCCACGTCAAACTGCGCGCCATTGTTGGCCTGCGACAATCCGAACAGCTGCAGATATGTCTGACCTCGCGACGGATCGGGCGGTTGCTCCTGATCACCGCTGGTGTTGGTGACAATCTTGAGGTCAACGGTATTGCGATCGACTTCTCCACCACCCAGTCGATACACCGATTTGATTTCACGCAAAAAGTAGGCGGAGTCTGACGGCTGCAGCTCCGGCTCCCACAACAGATTCGCGAACTGCGGCTCGGCGGTGAACTGAATGTCGGGTGTGCCACCGGTTGAGATATTGCGCCCCGGTACTCCTCCAACATTGACATCGTACGCCACCACCAATCGTTCGTTGTTCAGTCCCAGCGGACGAACGAGGGCGATCCACAGCTGCGATGGATCGAGGTAGTAGTCCACATTCTCGCGCAGCACTTCATAAATCTGACGCGCCGGATTGCGTGCGCCGCGCACACTGAACTGTGGTCCCAGCGGGTTCTGATTCTGCGCACCAATGAGCTGACGGTACACGTACACACGCGCCGGACGGATGGAATCGGGCAACGACGCAGCCAGCTGCTGCATGGACTGCCGGTTGAGAATGTCAACGTTGGGATAACCGCCGAGCTGGCGCGGATCGATGGTAAAGAAGAATCGCCGTGTTTCGATCTGGATGTCTTCGATCACGCGATCTACCTGCTGAACAGCGCGATCTCCCACCGTGAAGACATTGTTGCGCGAGACGTTGCCGCGCTGCTGCGCGACAATCGTTGAGAAGCGCATGGGCCCGAGCTGGCCACTGGCCTGCACACCGTAGTTGTTGCTCGGAATACCGGCGGTGAGAAAACGTGACGATGGCGCCAGAAAACTGACGTTGCCCACTTCAACCTGCTGCAGGATATCGTCGGGCCGCCCTTGATAGCGCAGCGAGATGTTGTTTGACGCGTCGAACTGATTTTGTGAATCGTATTGCACATCCACAAACACGCGATCGGCAACGACGCCGCGCGAGAGCAGGTTCACCTGAAAATCAAAACCCGGCAGATAGTTGGCTATGCAGTTGGACCCGAACTGCACACGCTGCGCCACGGTACACACTTCATTGCGCGACCGTTCGACCTTGCTCTCCAACCGTGCGCTCAGGTCGATATTCAGATCGGTCATGTCGGAGAAGAGCGGCGACGGCAGCGCCTCGACGGCTGCTGATGGCGGCGCGGCCGCGCTGTCCGGGGCCGGGTTCCCCAGTGCCGCCAACTCCCGCTGCGCCGCCGCACGATCGCTCAGCGGCCCGGTCACCACCGTGCGCGGCCCCACCCCGGAGAGCGCACTTTGCACCACGCGTCTCCATTCAGCCTGCTGCGCGGTGGCCACCTGCTCGCGCAGTCGCACCGCCGCGGCATCGGCCACCACGGCCGGCGAATCGCCCTGGCGAACGCCAAGGGCCATGGGACGCAGCGCCGATGGCAGTGCAAGCGCGAGCGAATCGCGGGAACGGCGCAACCGGGCCGCCATCGGCAGGCCGGCTCGCACCGCGCGTGCGCGAAGGCTGTCCTGCGTGGCCGCCGCGCGCGGTGGATCTTGCGCCAGCACCGCCGTGGGCCAGGCCACGGAGAGCGAGATCGCCAGCAACGCCGCTACGCCCGCTACAGCCGCTATTCTCAGAGAGGAATTGCGGCGCACAGGAGAGCAGAAGCGGGGTATAAGCGCTGCGAACAGGGCCGAAACGGCTCGCTCCGGATGGGCGGCAGGAAGATGATGACCAAAAGTGACGAGCGAGGTCCCTTGATAATGCAGTGGATACCGGGGGAATTTAGATGAATAGAACGGGACGCGCCCGAGGGCTCAAGGCACCTCGGCACGCCCATCGTGTGGTTGTCGGCGACGGCGGGTCGTCCGGCCACGCCGCCTTGACTACGCCAGACCCCACGTCGTGAGGATCACCACCCGCTACATCGTGCGCGAGCACGCAGGACCGCTTGCGTTCGCGCTGACGGCTTTAACCTCGCTGCTTCTGCTGCAATACGTTGCACGCCAGCTCGACAAGCTGGTGGGCAAGGGGCTGCCCTGGAGTGTCATCGGTGAGTTCCTCCTGCTGTCGTTGCCGTTTACGATCGCGATGACGCTGCCGATGGCCGTTCTCGTGTCTACGCTGCACGCGTTTGGACGCCTGTCGGCTGAGCACGAGATCACGGCCTTCAAAGCGAGTGGCGTTCGAGTGCGTACACTCATGGCGCCCGTGTTACTCATTGCGGCCGGACTCTCGGTGCTCATGGTCGGCTTCAACGACCAGGTGCTGCCGCGGGCGAATCACCGCTTGGCGGTGCTGCTGGGTGATATTGTGAGCGTGCGACCCACCGTGGGTTTGCGCGAGCAGGTACTCACCGCGGTCACACCTACCTTTTATCTCAAGGCCGCGTGGATTGACCCTGAATCCAATCGCATGCGCGGCGTAGAGATCTACGATTTGCAGAACTCGGCCGAACGGCGCAGCATCTACGCAGACAGCGGCACCTTTACCATGTCGGCCGACAGCGTGGACCTGCAGCTGGTGCTGTATGAGGGTGAGCAGCTGGAGTTCCCCGAGGGGGACGCACGGCGGCTGCAGCGCACCTTCTTCCGCGAGCAGGTGCTGCGCGTTGAGAACTTTGCGCAGACGTTCAGTGCCAGTTCACGCGACGGCAAGTTCAAGAGCGAGCGCGAACAGGGTATCTGCGAGCTTCAGGAAGGTTATGAGCAGCGCGCGGTGGAATACGAAAACCGCCGTCAGCGCTACATCGCTCAGCTGCAAATGCAGGCCGCGTCGGTTGAGCGTGCCCCGGGCGATACGTTCCTTGTCGTGCCGCGACCGCGTCCTGCTCACCGCGGACTGGCAGCCATTTACTGCGACAAGATTCCCTCGCTGTTCATGCCAAAGACCGCCGAGGCGGCCGAGCCGCCGCAGGATCCGGTTGGGCAGCCGCCGGTTGGGCAGCCGGCGGTTGCCCAACCGGCGGTCACGCAGGGCGCCGTGGTGCAGGATTCCGCAGTGCAGGATTCGATTCTTCAGGACACCGCATTGATTAACGCCCAGCGCCGAGACAGTGTGGTGCGCGATTCGATCGATCGGGCTGCCATGGCGAACGCGGCGGCGGCGGAATCGGCGGCCAATGCGGCAGCGCTGAACGCCGGTGCAATCAATGACTCAACCCCCCCTTCGTTGCCCGCGCAATCAGCCATGTTTGCGGTGACCAAGGAATCGCTTGATATCGCGCTGCGTGACATGAATGGTTACTCCGTGGAGGTGCAAAAGAAGTTTGCCATCTCCATGGCGTGTTTTGTGTTCGTGTTGTTTGGCCCTCCCATTGCGCTGCGGTTTCCGCGCGGCGGCGTGGGCGTGACCATTGGTGTCTCGCTGGTGGTGTTTGGTGCGTACTATGTGTGTCTGATGGCCGGCGAAGTATTGGGCGAGAAGGGCACCCTCGACCCGGTGATTGCCATGTGGGCGGCCAATGTCATCTTCACGATTGCCGGTTTGCTGATGCTGCTGCAGGTTGAAAAATCCACCGATGCATCGCGCGGTGGTGGCATTCGGGAATGGTGGTCAAACCGGCGTAACATGCGGGCGCTCAAACGCAGTGCACGGGCAGCGGCTGTTTCCGGTGCCCGCGCATGAGCAGCGCGGCCGATTCCGCCCCCAAAAAACGCTTTCGCATTCTGCGCCCACTCGACCGTTATGTGGCCGCCGAGTTTCTGCGGATTTTTGTAGTCACCAGCATCGGGTTCCCGGTGCTGGTGTTTGTGATTGATCTGGTGGATAACCTGCGCAAGTACACCGAGCGCAACGTGCCACCGCTGGATATCCTGCTCAGCTACTGGTACTTCCTGCCCGACACCATGTACAAGGTGCTGCCGGCGTCGGTGCTGTTTGCCACGGTGTTCTCCGTCGGCAACTTCACGCGACACGCCGAAATCACGGCGGCCAAGGCATCGGGGATGAGTTTTCACCGTGTGGTGGCGCCGATTTTTGTGTTGTCGGTGTTTGCGGCCGGTTTGGGCGTTGTGATCGGCGAACTGTCACCGCCGGCCAATGCCATCCGGAATGAATTGCTGCTGGAGACCTGCCGCGGTGGGGCGGCGCCGTCGTCGGGCGGACCGGTGTGCAATGAGTCCAACACCACGCGCTACAACTTTGTGTTTGGTGCCGAAGAAGGACGCGTGATTCGCGCGACGTTCCTGAATGTGCCCGAAGCCACCATGCAGTCTATTGAAACCGAGCAGCGCGGTGACTCCGTCACACCGAGCCGGCTGCTGTCTGCTTCGCATGGATCGTGGACGCCCGAACGCGGATGGGTGCTCAAGTATGGCACCTTGCATGTGCTGCCCACCCCCGAGCAGGATCTGGTGATTCATTTTGACTCGATGATGGACCGTGCAATGGTGGAAACACCAACGGAACTGCGGGCCTCCGATAAAGTGCCTGAGGAAATGACCTTCTCGCAGCTCACTGACTTCATTGGCACGCTGGAACGCGCGGGTGCCGACGTGCGCGGATTGCGGGTGGAGCGCATGCTCAAGATCTCGATTCCCGTGACCTGCATACTGATTGCCATGTTCGGCGCACCGCTGGCCACGAGCACCAACCGGGGCGGCACGGCGTTTGGCGTGGCCGTGAGTCTGGCCACGACGGTTACCATTCTGGTGCTGATTCAGCTCACCAAGGCAGTGGGCAAGTCGGGACTGGTATCGCCCGAGCTGGCCGCGTGGTTTCCCAACATTCTTGTGGGTGCAGTAGCCGTGGTGCTGCTGGCCCGCGTACGGACATGACCTGATGCTCGAAGCCACCTGGCGCACACTGCACCGCGGTGTGTGCCGCACGCTCACGGGCGTTGGCGAATACGGCTACTACCTTCGCGACATCGCACGTGCGGTGCCCGAAACCGATACATGGCCGCGCGAGACCATCCGTCAAATGCGCGTGATCGGTGTGGAGTCGGTGCTGCTCACGATCATTGTGGCGGGTTTTCTGGGCGGCGTCACCGCATTCCAAACACGCTATCAGCTCTTTCCCGGTGTGCAGGTGTCGGCTGTTGGTTTGATTGCGCGTCAGAGCATAGTGCTCGAGCTTGGGCCGCTGCTCACCGCCCTTGTGCTTACCGGGCGGGTGGGCGCGCGCATGACTGCGGAAATCGGCACGATGCGCGTAACCGAGCAGATCGACGCGCTCGAAACGCTGGCCTACAATCCGATTGCATTTCTGTCGCTGCCGCGTGTGCTGGCGGCGCTGGTGATGTTACCGGCGCTCACCATGCTGGCCAATACGGCGGCGCTCGTGAGCGCGTGGCTCACATTGATTCTGGCCACCGATGTACGCACGCTCGATTTTGTAGAAGGTTTGCGCATTGCCTTCGCACCCTTTCAGGTGGTGTACAGTCTGATCAAGGCCACCTGCTTTGGTGCGGCGATTGCGTTTGTGTGCTCGTATCAGGGGTACATCGCGAAGGCCGGCGCCGAAGGTGTTGGTCAGGCCACGGCCACGGCTGTGGTTATTACGTCGGTTGCGATTCTGACCCTCGACGCCATCGTTGCGGCGGTGTTCGCACCGTTTATTCAGGCCTGATTGTGCACGCCATCGGCACGCCCTCGTATTTCCTTTTTCCGCTCGACAACGGATTGCTTGTATGAAACGTCGTGACGAAGTGCTCGTGGGGCTCATGCTCATTATCACCGTGGTGGTGGGTATTGCCGGTACGGTGTGGTTGGCCCGCGGTGGATTGTCCACTGGATATCCGATGTATTCGCTCTTCCCCTGGGGCGCGGGTCTCAAGAACGGACAGCCGGTGCTGCTGGCTGGCGTGAACATCGGCTTTGTGCGCAAAGTCGAGCTCATTCCCGATGGCACGCTGCTGGTGACGATGGCGGTGAACAAGGAATATCAGATTCCCGAGGGCACCACCGCAGCCATTGAGCCCAACGGCATCTTCGGAGACCAGCTCATTGCGCTCAGTCCGCAGCGGTCTGTCACGACGTACATGGCACAAGGCGACACCATTCCAACCGGCGAGGGCACACCGACGACGGGCGAAGTGCTCACCAAGGCCGATTCCATTGCGGCTGAAGTTGAATCCATCGCCGCCACGGTACGCGCTGAGTTCGTGACGGGCGGCGGCATTGCCGAGCTTCGCAAGGCGACCACTGAACTCACTGCTCTCATTACACAGCTTACCAGTATCGCAGCCGAACAGTCACGCGAGCTTTCGCTCACGCAGGCGCAGCTGCGTTCCACACTGGCCGCAGTCGATTCCACCGTGGTTGATTCCACCTTGCGCGCCTTCCGTACCACCAGCACCAACCTCGCGCAGCTCTCAGCCGATTTTGAGCAGACGCGCCTGCAGTTGGGGGCGATCCTGACAAAAGTTGACTCGGGTCCGGGCACGGTACCCATGTTGTTGAACGATCCTACGGTGTATGCGCGCGTCGACTCGTTGCTGCTTCGACTCGACGCCCTGGTTGCTGATGTGAAAGCCAACCCGCGGCGGTACATCAACCTGCGCGTTTTCTAAGATTTTGATTGAGGCATAGGCTATTGTTTGTTGCGTTCCAAAACAGTTTGGGCAAGTGGACGTCGGCACAGATTGTCGCGTGCGGTGTGCTTGCAGTATCCCTTGCATCGTGCGGCGGTGGCAGTGCTTCAGTTGGTCCGCCCCCACCGCCACCCAACACGTGTACCACCACGCCGCCCAATATTGCCGGCGGCTACTACGCTGCAGCAGCCAACAAGTGCGATGCGGCCCTGCTCTCGGCCATCCACCAGATCATTCGCAACCAGCGGGTGCTCGGTTACACGGCGGCGCGCGATTCGCTGTACGCGTTTATTGATCGCGGGAATCGCACCTGGATTGTGGATTTGTACACCGGGCGCGAAGCCGTTGGTGTGACGACGCGTGCCAGCGCGGCTGCCAACAACATCAACACCGAGCACAGCTGGCCGCGCAGCTTTGGCGCCGAAAGCGATCCGTCGTTGAGCGATTTGCATCATCTGTTCTCGAGCGATGAAGCGGCAAACTCGCAACGATCAAACTTCCCGTTTGGTATTGTGCGCGGCACCGTATTCTGGACCAGCAGCAATCCACCCACACCGGGTGATGTGAGCCGCCGTGGATACGCCAACGGCAACAGTGGTGTGATTGTTTTTGAACCGCGCCCCAGTGTGCGAGGAGATATTGCCCGCGCCTTGCTCTACTTCTACACGCGTTACAACGCGCAGCGGCCGAGCGGTTACAACCTTGGCAACTTTGCCTTTGAGCGTGATCTGCTGCTGGCCTGGGCACGTGAGGATCCGCCCGATGCGTGGGAGCGCGCGCGCAATGAAGGCATTTTCCGGGCGCAGGGCAATCGTAATCCGTTTATTGACTGGCCCGAACTGCTCACGCTGATTCCGGCGTTTCCGATCAACTGAGGTTTTCTGAAGCGCGCAGCACAGAGTGGCTTTAAAACGCCCCCGCAGCAATCACTCGCTGCGGGGGCGTTCTTCATTCCGGCCTGTCAGAACCACCGGTGCTGCGGCGCGTAACCGCCTTCCGCAGCACCAGCAATCACCTTCAACTACTAGAACACGTACCGCACACCCGCCTGCATGCTGAACTGCAGCAACAGGTTCGCACCGCCAATGGGACGATTGTCGCCAAAGAAGTCAGTGAGGTTGTAGCGGATGGTCTCGTTCTCGGTGTCGTACGAAACCGGCACCATCAGGTTGCGACGGTTTGTGGACACCGACTGATAGCGTCCCCAGTTCTTGTTGAGGCCGTTGAGCACGTTGAAGAAGTCGAACGACAGTTCAGCGTACTGACCGTTGCGCGTGGGAATGCGATTGCGCAGCGAGAGGTCGAGGCGGTTGAACCACGGCTGACGGCAGGTGTTACGCGGAATGATCTGTCCCACGAAATCACCAATGCACGGGTTGGCGTCGAGGTAGCCGCGGTAGATGTCGCGCTGGGCGGCGACATAGGCAGCCTGCTCTGCTGAACCAGTGATGCTTGTGGGGATTGCGACCGGAAACTGATCAGGCGCAAAGATGAAGGGACGATCATTGAACGACAGTCCGTCACCGTTCAGGTCACCGCCCTGCTCCGGGCCCCACGGCGTTCCGCTCTGCAGGCGCCAGATACCGCTGAGACGGAAACCAAGCGGCAGCGGTGCGTAGCCTGACACGATGAACGTGTGGTTGCGCACGAAGCCCGACGGGCCCCAGCCCTTGTCAGTATCGCCAATGCCACCAATGTCGTTGGGACCGGTGGCGCCAACACGCGTATCGCTCCAACCCGCAAAGCTGGTGCAGCAGGAGAACGAGCTGTTGTCCGACGCGGTCACGTACGTATACGACGCACGTACGGCCGACTCACCGCTCAGGCGCTGATCGAGATTCAGCGTGAGTGCCTGCGACAGGGCACGTCCATCGTAGAAGTTCTGAAAGACGTTGCCAAAGTCGGTGTTGATCAGACGCGCGTTGCCGGCGCCGGCGTTGGGAGCAAACGCATCAACAGGAACGAAGACCTGGCGGCCACCCTCGTTGGCCAGCGAGAACAACGGCGCGCGCAGATTCGTGTTGCGCACCGTGTACAGGTTGGACGTGGTGGTGAAGAGATAGTCAGCGGAGAAGCGGGTACGCTCAAACAGCTGACGCTCAAATCCGATGTTGCCTCGATAGGTCTCGGGGATCTCAAAGCCACGTGTCCAGAACGAGAACTCAGGAATACCACCGACACCGGCAGCGCCCGCGCAGTTGAACGGGTTGTCGTTGCCGCTGGCGTCCCAGTCGCGATAGTTCTGCACGAGCGGCGGCGCATTATCGTCACCCTCAGCCGCGCTGCCGTTGCACACAAGATTCTGCAGCGGCGTGTCGGTGAGGCCTACGTTGGAGCCGAGTACCGCCGGCAGTCGGCCGTAGAACAGACCGAAGCCCGCACGCCATACTTCGGTGGCGTCGCCTTTGCGATCCCATGCCAATGCGACACGGGGTGAGAAGTTGTTCTTGTCAATCGGTGCCACGCCTGTCTCAATGCCAAAGGCCCGTTCGGCATCGATCACGCGACCCGGCGCATCACTGAAGCGCGAGTAATCGTAACGCAGGCCGATCGTGGCAAGCAAGCGGGGCGTGACACGCCACTGATCCTGCGCGTACGCCGAGTATTCCTGCACGTCAAACACGGCGCGCGGCGGCGATCCATCGGCGCGCACATTACGCGTGTACTGCAAAGGCCGGAAGTTTTCGAGATCTTCGAGATTGTCGAAGGTAAAGAATCCCGAGCCCTGCAGCCAGAAATCGTTTTCGTAGTGCGCGAAGATGTTGTTGGTACCGAACTTGAGCGTGTGCGACCCAAGATCAACGGTGGTGTTGTTCACCAGCTGCGCCTTGTTTTCGATCAGGCGGTTGCGGAACGCGATGCTGTTGCCGCCCCACGCATACGCCGCGCCGGTGTTCACGTTGTTGACGCGCAGCTGCGGCTTGAGATTGGCACCCACACGCGGACGATCTTCGGCGGAGTACTGGAAGCGGAACACGTTTGAGACGCGCTCGCCAAACGAACTCGTGAGTTCACCGACAATCGAGTTGGTGCGGTTCTGGAATGACTCCGTCTGCGACAAACCACCAATGGTAGAACCACCAAAGGTTTCGTTGCCGTTGTCGTAGTCCGACCAGTTGTTGCGCAGCGAGAAGCGATGCCGGTCGTTGATGTTCCAGTCGAGGCGGGCAAACACTGTCAGCACGTCGTTGCGTGTGGCAAACTCGTCGTACGCGCCCGCTACATTCGACACACCGTACTGATTCTCGAGAATACCAAAGAAACGGCCCAGCGAGTCGGCCGTGGTGCGCGCGCGCGTGGCGGCAGCCAGCAGCGTGGCGGCGGAATCGGGGAACTGCGCCGCGCGGCGCTCCAGTTCGTCGGCGTCGGTAAGCAGCGCGTTGGGGCCGTTGGGCACAAACGGCTCACGACGACGCTGGCCGTCGAGCGAGACCAGCCAGAACAGCTTGTCACGAATGATCGGCCCCTCTGCCTGGAAGGCAAACTGCTGCGCCTGGAAGTTGTTCACCGGCGTGCCGTTGAAGTTATCCGCCGTGAGCGCGTCGCCTCGGTAGTTGCCGTATCCCGTGGCGCGGAAGTTGTTGGTACCGCCCTTGGACACGATGTTGATGATGCCGCCGGAGTAGTTGCCGTACTCCACATCGAACCCGTTGGTGATGATCTGGAACTCCTTCACCGACTCGATAGAGAAGTTGAATGGAATGCGGCTGCCACCGCGGTTCTCACCAAAGAAGTTGTTGTTGGCGTCGACACCGTCCAACTGCACGTTGGTTTGCGACGGACGCGCACCGGCGATGGAGAACTGACCACCTGTTGTTTCTTCAGGCGTCGGGCTCACAAGGCCGGAGAGCGCGATGAAATCGGTGAAGTCGCGGCCCAGTGTTGGCAGGTTCTGAATTTCTTCCTGCGACACGTTCTGCTTGAGTCCGCCGTCGGATACGTCAATGCGCTGGCCGGCCACAATGTTTACCGCTCCGAGCTGCGCAGCGGCGTCGGTAAGCGTGAAGTTGACGGCCGATGTGCTACCGACTGACACGCGGATGCCTTCGCGTTCCTGCGGCTGACTGCCGATACGACGCACCGATACCTTGTACACGCCCGAGGGGAGCAGCCGGATGATGTAGCCGCCATCCTCCCCAACAGTGGCATTGCGAACAAGGCCGGTCTCGCTGTTGGTCGCCGTGACCACAGCACCAACCACCGGTGCTGCGCCGGCACCGAGTACCACACCACGAATGGAACCGGTGGTTTCCTGCGCCTGCACCGGTGATGTACTCATGAACGACGCAGCGAGCAGTGCGACAACAGTTGCCACACGCGAGCACTTCTGAGCCAGGCGCGTCATCACGCGCGGGCGTTCCCCGGTTACGAGCACGAAACCTCCGTTACGTCTTGCGAGCTACGTGGCTGCAACTGCGTTGCACCACGGAAGAATCCGAGAATACCAGTGATGTTGTAGCAGGTACCAGCCTGGAACGTGGCCGTGCCGATGTTGCCGTTGGCATTGCCGTCGAGGCGGACCTGTGCCGCACCTGACCCGTCGTTAATGGGTGCATTGCCGCTGGCAAATGAACCCACCGTGACTGCGCGCACGCGCACCAGGCGACCAACGTTGCCCGACAGCGGAGTGGTTGCAGCCGCGGCCTGTGCAGTGCTGATGTCAATTGGAGTGGCAGGGGTACCACCACGCTTGACGTTGGACGCAATGCGCGGTGAAACGATCTGAAGCTGATCGTTGAAGGCTCCCAGCTCACCCGTTACTTCAACGGTGTCGCCTTCAAGCAGCCCCAGACCGAACGACACACCAAACACCTGAATGCCGCCGCTCGGGTCCTGCACGTACATGTTGTCGTTACGGAAGCGACCCGGCTGAGCCGTGACCACGCCCGCGATCGTGACCGTGGTGGCCAACGGATTGTTCTTCGCCACATTGATGCGAATCACGCAACCGAACTTGAGCGGCGTGGGCACGAATGTTTCTTCGTTGCTGTACACGCTTGGCCGCGCGCCGCACCACACAAACTGACTGGCGATGATATCCGAGCTGCGCACCACATCAAGGTCATGAGTGCCAACGGGCACGTCGATGCTGTAGCGACCGTCGGCCGCCGTGGTCGCGGTGGCCAGTTCGGAGTTGGTGCCGCGCGCGAGCAGACGTACGGTCACGCCACCCATCGCCGAATCACCGGCGGTGGGGGTGAACACGTCGTTGTTGTCGCGATCAAAGAAGAGGATACCGGCGACACGTCCGGTTTCCGTAATGGGCGCCACCGGCGCCGGATCGTCCACGCAAGCGGTGGCCAGCACCAGCGCTGCGAGCGCGGGCAGAATACGCCGCGCGTGCTGCGCACGAGAATGAGATGTCATGGATTGCATCATGGAGTAATGTCGCTTGCAAAACGGACCTTGATTTGTGCAGCGCCGCGGAACTGCGACAGAATGCCGGTCACTGTGTATGTCTGACCAACCGCGAAGTTGGCGCGCGATACGCCGCGCAGCGCTCCGCTCACACGAACGCGCACTGTTTCGCCATCGGCGGTGGTGCCATCAACATTGAACGCGGCGCCCGTGCCGCCGCCGATCGTTGTGACCGTGAAGCCGGCGAGCGAGATCAGACGTCCTTCATTTTCGAGCGCATTTACCTGCACGCCCGTCACCGACAGCGGTGCAACCGGCGACCCGGTACCGGTCCGCACAACGGTTGGTGACGACAGCTGCCGCTGTCCGTTGAACGCACCAAGTGTGCCGGTCACTTCGACAGAGTTGCCTAGCTGATAGACGGTGCTGTCAGCCGTAGGCACCGAGAACACCGCGATGCCACCAGTGGCATCCTGAACCCAAAGTTCAGAGTTGGAGCCCGACGGGAACGCCGCCGGCGAAACGGACAAGCGACCGGACACGGTGAACGTGGTACCGTTTTCAGCTGCGCGCACATCGGCGATGGGCGTGATGGTTGCCCCGGCCTGCAGATCGGCCGTATCGCGGATCTTGATCTGCGCGGTGCCGCGGAACTGCGTGAGAATGCCGCTCACATCGTAGCGGTTTCCCACCACGAAGCTGGCACGCGTAAGGCCGGTGTTCAGGCTCGCCACGCGAATCTGCAGCGTATCGTCGGCCGCGTCGGCGGCGACGACATTGAACGCAGCGCCCGTACCACCCGGTACCGAAAGGATGGTGAGCCCCGGCACGCGCACCAGCTGTCCATCGCGCGTGAGCGCATCGGCTTGCGCGGCGGTAGTGACGGCGGCCGCCGGAGCGGAACCGCTGCTTACCCGGCTGAAACGCGAGACGCTGATCTGCGCCTGATCATTGAATGCGCCGCGTGTACCCGATACCTCAATAACGTCGCCGCGCTCCAGTGCCGTGTTGGACGGAACAGAAAACGCCGCGATACCGCCCGTCTCATCCTGCACCCAGATTTCGGAGTTCACGCCACCGCTGCCGGAGGTAAACAACCCCGGTTCCACGGTCACGTTTCCAATCACGGCCACCGTTGAGCCGTTGGCACGACCACGAGCTTCGGCAATCGGAATAACCAGAGCGCCGGTAAAGATCGACGAGACGCTGCTCGTTTCGCCCGCTTGAACGGCGAGAACATTCGACGCGCCGCCCACGTACTCGATGCTGCCCGGATTCTCCAGGCGCAAGGAATAAATGCCGGGGGTGAGGAACTGAAACGCGTAGGCTCCGTCTGCATCAGCGACCACGGAGTCAACGGTAGCGCCACTGCGCGAGAGCACGGCGAACAGCCCGGCGCCCGGTGTGTCGCCTTCGCTGTAGTCACCGGAGTCATCATCATCCCGGAAAATCCGGCCTGAGATGGTGGCCGGCAGCCAGCTGTAGCGGATATCCGACGCCTGAACCGTGCCGAGCGAGCTCACAATCACCCGCGGGGCAGCCGACGTGGAAAGCACGGTTCCGGCCGGCGCGGTGCCTGGCAGCACAATGCTGTAGGAGCCGGGCGCCACTTCGGCAAACGTTGCGACACCCTGCGCGTCGGAGGTGGCCTCCGTGGCAGTGCCCTCACCGGCCGTCGGAGTGAGTGTGAGCGCCACACCGGCCAGGCCGCTGTCAGCCGCGGTAAAGGATCCGGAGGCGTCGCGATCGAGATACACGCGGACGTCTACTGCTGCCGAGTTGCCAGGGGGTGCGACGGCTTCGTCGCAGGCACCGAGTGCGAACAGGGCGAGTGTCGCCGCGGTTGGCACAAACCGGGCGCGCGAGCGCCCCGTGCGGCCATGCGGGCGACTTGAGAACCAGGAAGGGACAGGCATGCGTGGGATTATGAGTCTGAAGAAAGGTCTGCCGCGAGGCGTAACCAGCCACTCGTGAAGGAAACCAACAGCACTGCCGTATAGAGCCGTATTTCCGTCACGACCGTGTAACGCTCGTTACAAAGCAATCGCAATAGCGAATTTCTGCAAGCGACCCGAGGTAATCGGCGCCAGAAAGACCAACGCCCCCGACTCGTATGAGCCGGGGGCGTTGATTTACAAACCATTACTGCGAAACAGCTTAGCGCATCAGTTGAAGTTGTAGCGCAGACCCAGCTGCATGCGCCACACATCACCCAATCCGGCCGTACGCTCAAACGACTGCGGAGCGAGCAGCTGGTTGCCAACGTTGCGGAAACGGTGGCGCGCCGCACCGTTTGCATCAGCGCCGCGAGCGATGAGCGGCTGCGTCTGCACAAAACGGTATCCTGTTCCCCAATCGCTGTTGAGCATGTTGGCGAAGTTCAGGATGTCGAGGCGGATCTGCACGGTATTGCGCTGACCACCAACGTTCGTGAACAGGTCCTGCGTGATGCTGAGGTCGGTGTTGTACACCAACGGCAGGAACACCGCGCCGCGCTCAACATACGAACCACGGTTCGCGCTGAGGTAGTCGTCCTGCTGAATGAACGCTTCCCAGGCTGCTTCCTGCTGAGCCACCGTGAAGGTGGTACCGCTCGACGTGTACTGTTCGAAGTTCATCTCCGAAACATCGCGCGGGATATACAGCAGGTCGTTGGAGGTGCCGCCATCGCCGTTCAGGTCACCCGAGTAGCGATAGTCGCTATTGCCGGCGTTACGACCTTCGAAGAACAGCGAAACACCGGTGGCGCCGAAGCCGAAGTACTGCTTCTTGTACGACATGGCACCGAAGAAACGGTGGCCCACGGCGTTGCCGGAGATACCGACGCCCGGGTTGTTCGGGTCACCGGCGTGCGGGTTGTTGTTCCATGAACCGAAGGCAATCGAGCCCGGGTCAAACGTGTTGCGCGCCATGCCGTAGCTGTACGCAGCCTTGGCGAAGAAGCCGTTCGTAAACGCCTTCTCCAACGTGGCGGCGATGTTCCACGCCGATCCCTCGGCCTGATTCTGCAGCACAACGGCGTTGTCAATGTTGCCATTGATGCGGTTGCTGCCGGTCCAACGCGGACGCGTGTCGGCGCCGGTGAAGGCAGCGTTCGGCTCGGCGAGGTTGGCGTTGATGTAGTTGATGCCGTTCACATCGCGGCTGTACAGGAACTCTGCCGTACCGACAAGGCCAAACGGGAGTTGCTGGTCAACGGCGAGGTTGGTGCGCCAGACCTGCGGGAAACGGAAATCAGGATCGGTGAGCGCCAGCTCGTAGCTTGAGGCCGGTTCTCCGGTCACGTTTTGCGGCTTGTAGGCGTTCGGATCGGGATTGAACGGACGCGCATTGGTGTCGTCCAGACGCTCGAAGCCGGTGAGCACACCCGTGTTGCCGATCTGATTGGAAATCCAGACGAAAGCCGGACGTCCGGTGAACACACCCGTTCCACCGCGCACCTGTGTGCGGCGATCGTTGTTCACGTCCCAGTTAAAGCCAAGGCGCGGCGAGAACAACAGGTTTGCATCGGGCAGCTTGCCCGTCTCATACTGCACCGCATTGCCGTCGGCATCGCGGAAGGTGAGCTGGTCGGCCTGCGCGTTCGTGAACGCCGTGTTGCCAAATACCGGCACTTCGATGCGCAAACCGTAGGTGATGCTGAGGTTGTCGCGTGCGCGCCACTTGTCCTGCGCGTACACACCGGTGTAGTCCACCTCAAGCGGCTGCAGCGGCTTGTCGAGGCCCGGGATGTTGGACCAGCGCACCTGGAAACGACGCAGCTCAACAGGCGACGTGGTGCGGTTGGGGTTGGCCAGGAAGTCGTTGGCGTCGGCGTAGAAATCGTCGAGCGAGTTGTACACGTAGGCGCTCTGCGAACCCGGGAAGAACACGTTTTCCGAGTTGTAGCGCTCGTAGCTCAAGCCGAACGTCGTTTCGTGCTTCTCACCGTAGATGGTGAAGTTGTTCTGCAGCTGGAAGCTGTTGTAGCGCAGTTCGTTGTTTGGCGTGAAGGGTTCAAAACCAAATGACGTGTAGGTGGCGCCGTCCTGCAGAATGTCCACGAGCGGGAAGAAGTCACCGCGGTTACCGCGGCTTTCGTCGCTCTTGTCGTAGCCGAGAATGAGCTGGTTGCTCTTGTTGCTGCCGATGGTGGAGTTCCACTCACCCACGAGCGAGCTGCGGTTTTCCAGAATGCTGTAGTTGGTGTTCTGGAAGTTGAGCGCGTTGGTGTTGGTACGACGGCCGCCAAAGCCGAGTGACGACGAGTTGGACGCCAGCACATCGGTGGACGACTCCAGCTCCGAGTAACGCAGGCTGATCTTGTTGTTTTCGTTCAGGTTGTAATCGAGCTTGCCCAGAAAGCGGCGTGACGGCGTTTCCGCATCGTAGCCCTGATAGGGACCGGTCTCGTAACCGAAGTTCTGCGCGAGGAACGAGCTCAGTCCATCGAGATCGGACTGCAGCACACGTGTGGTGGTACCACCAACCGTCTGGCCGCCGGTGTTGGCCGTGAAGTTGGTACCCGGCTCCGTGATGCCGTCGTCTTCAAAGCTGCCGAAGAAGAACAGCTTGTCCTTGATGATCGGCAAACCGATGTTCATGCCGATGTTGGCAAACTCACTTACGCCCGGGTTGAAGGCGTTGGCACCGGCCTGTGTGCCGATGTAATCCTGGTTACGCGTGAGGTAGTAGAGCGAGCCCTTCACCTGATTGGTACCGCTCTTGGTGACAGCGTTTACTGCGGCGCCGGTGAAGTTGCTCTGGCGCACGTCAAACGGTGCAATGTTGACCTGCACCTGTTCAATGGCGTCGAGTGAAATCGGCGCGACACCCGTACGACCGCCCGGGACCGAGCCCAAGCCGAACGAGTTGTTGAAGTACGAACCGTCAATCGTGATGTTGTTCAGTCGCGAGTCGGTGCCGGCAAACGAGTTGCCGCTGGCCTGCGGGGTGAGGCGCGTGAAGTCACCGAGCGTACGCGAAATCGTGGGCAGCTGCTCAATCTGCTCGGCCGCAACGGCTGTCGCGGCGCCCGTACGGGCGGAGCTGATGAGACCTGATTCACCGGTTACGGTAATGCCGGCGATCGTTGTGGCTACCTGCGACATCTTGAAGTCAACGTCGGTCGCGGCACCGAGCGACAGGAAGATGCCTGAGCGCGTCGCACGCTCGTAGCCGATGCGCGTGACAACTACTTCATAGGGACCGCCTACGCGCATCGCTGGAATAAAGAAGCGACCGTCGGCGCGGGTTACGGTGGCGTAGCGGGTTCCTGAGGGGGTGTGAATGGCTTCAACGCGCGTTCCCTCGAGCGCTGCTTGGGCCTCTCCAGTCACCACACCGCGCATGGATGCGGTGGTAACCTGCGCCGCCAGGGGCATTGCCCCTGTGACGACTGCAAACGCGGTGGCAACTGCCAAGGCCAGCCGACGTGTAAAACGTTGCATGTGAATGCTCCGATCGGTTCGTTCAAATGTCTCGCGCCACAAGTCGACGTACCTGTCGCGAGATGGTGTTACCTGAAAGTCAAAGCTAAAGGGCGCCGTAAAGCTCAACAGCGCAGTTGTGTAACCGCCACGTCACGACAGGTGACGTGGAGCGCGAAGGCGCGTCGGAAAGCGGTGTGCGGGCTAGCGCCGTCGCGCAACCGTGAGGTAGTAAACCGGAATACCCGCCGCAATCACGCCCAGCACGGCCAGCGTGCCCCAGCGCGCACCCGGATCCATGACCGCGTTCACGAGCAAGAACAGCGTGGCGCCAATGAACATGAGCGGTACGACCGGATAGAGCGGCACACGCACCGAGGGATCCCAGTCGGGCCGCCGACGCAGCGGGAAAATGGCCGACACGCCGAGGATGTAAAACACGAGCGACGCGGTGACGAAGATATCGGCCAGCTGTTCGAATGAACGCAACAACACGAAGGTGATGCCAAGCGTGGCCGCCAGTCCGATCGCGATGTAGGGCGTCTGATACTTGGGATGGACTTCTGCCACCTTGTTGAAAAACAGCTTGTCGTCGGCCAACGCAAAGAAGACGCGCGGACCGGTAAGCATGGAGCCGTTAATTGACCCGAAGGTGCTGATCAACACCGTGAGCGACACGAGCGTCACGCCCCACGGTCCCACCAGTCGTTCGGCAACGTTGGCGGCCACCAGCGGTGCAACACGGATTTCCTCAACGCTCAATACCGACAAGTAGGCCAGATTGGCCAGCAGATAGATCACGATCACCGCCAGCGTGCCCAGCACAATGCCACGCGGCAGGTTGCGCCTGGGGTCTTTAACTTCGCCGCCCACCTTGCTGAGATCGGCCCAGCCATCAAAGGCCCACAACACCGATACCAGCGCCAGGCCAAACGCTCCGATGGAAAAACTTCCGGCGGGCACCGCCGGCGTGAAGTTGCCCCCGGTTTTGGGGAGCCCCAGAGCAAAAGCAAGCAGTACAATGACTACCAGCCCACCGTATTTGGCGATGGTGGTGGCATTCTGCAGCATGGAGCCCCAGCGCAGCCCTACAATGTTGATGGTGGCCATGAGGGCCAGCGCGGCGGCCGCCAGAAAGCGTGCGTAGGTGGCGTATGGCTCGAGCGCCGGGTCAAAGCCAATGCCGCGTACGGCGTATTCGGCGAAGGTGATGGAAATCGCACCCAGCGCCGCGGCGCGTACGAGCAGCAACTCGGTCCAGCCGAACAGAAATGCCGGCAGTCGTCCCCAGCCCTCCCGGATGTAGGCGTACATGCCACCCGTTTTGGGAAGCGCGCCGGCCAGTTCGGCCAGCGTGAGCGCACCGCAGAGCGCGAACAGACCACCCACCGTCCAGACGATGAGCATCGGCGCCGGTCCGGGCAGCTTGTCGGCGATGCCTGCCGGGCTCCGGAAAATTCCCGACCCGATTGTAGAGCCCACCAGCACTGCGATGGCGGAGAAAAGGCCGAGCTGGCGCGGCAGCTCCTTGTTGGGCGCGGCGGGAGCCGCAGGCGTGGTGGGAGGCATAGTGGGCGAAGCTAGTATCCTTGCCGCCATCTCGCACGGGGGCGAACTTGTACTGGTTGATTCCGATGGGATCCTGAAATGATCCCACGTTGGTTTGCGGCCAGTTACCGAGGCGGCGCTTCGGCGCCCTGATGCTCATGTCTGTTGCTGTGTACGACCTGCTCTTCTGGAGTGCGGTGGCGCTGTGTGTGATTGCGCAGCTGTTCATCCTGAAGGCTGTCTTCTTCCCCGCCCCGCTTCCGCTTGACGGACCGGCGGCTGACGGGCGGGCCGCGGGACGGTTGCGTCCTGCATCGCGCCCCCTTGAAATGGCGTGGGTGGTGTTGCCCGCGATTGGCCTGGCGCTGGTGTTCTGGTGGGCATGGGACATGCGCCATCCGGATGCAGCGGTTGGAACGGCTGTCGCGGTAATCAATACTGTGGGCGGGACAGTCTCGTGAGTACGTCACAGCCAGTTGCGCAACGCGTGACGCCGGAACCCAAAGCAACACCCGTACCACCGTCGCTCGGCCGTGATCTCATCGCGTTAACCAAGCCGCGCATCATTTCACTGTTGCTGGTCACCACCGCGGCACCGATGTACGCAGCCGGTGAGCCCAGTATCTGGACGGTGCTGCTCGTCATGCTTGGCGGCTATCTCATGGCCGGCGGCGCCAACGCAGTCAACATGTATCTCGACCGCGACATCGATGATGTCATGGCGCGCACACGTTTGCGTCCGATTCCCAGCGGACGCATGACACCGCAACAGGTGCTGGCGTTTGGCGTGGCGTGTGCGGCGGCAGCCACGTGGTTGTTGGCGTGGTACGTAAACGTGCTCGCGGCCGGACTCGCGTTGGCGGGCTTCTACTTCTACGTGTTCATTTACACGCGCTGGCTCAAGCGATCGTCGCCGCAGAACATTGTGATTGGTGGTGCGGCGGGTGCATTTCCGCCATTGGTTGGCTGGGCCGCGGTCACCGGATCGCTTGATCTCATCGCGGTCACGCTGTTCCTGATTGTGTTTTACTGGACGCCACCGCACTTCTGGGCGCTGGCCCTTATGAAGCAGCACGATTACGGACGTGCCGGTGTGCCAATGGCACCGCTGGTGTGGGGTGAACGGGAAACGATGCGCCAGATGCTGTGGTACACCGTGATTCTGTTCTTCCTCACACTGCTGCCTTGGTGGGTGGGCGCATTCGGACTGTTGTATCTGGCCAGTGCGATTGTGCTGGGGGCATTGCTGTTTGGCGGCATTGTACAAATGATCCGCGCTGCCAACGCCGGTACGCCGTGGAGCGGTCCGGCGTGGTGGGTATACAAGTACTCGCTGCTCTATCTCGCCTTGCTGTTTGTTGCGATGGCGGTGGACAGAGCGCTCGCGCGGTGACGGAGAAGAAGCGCACGCTGGTTTCGCCCAAGCCGCTCGCGCGGCTGTTGCCCCGATTGCGTCAGTATCGCGGCAAGTTGGCCATGGCGTTTGTCTGTCTGGTGATTGCGGCCGGAGCGGGACTCGTGTTCCCGCTCGTGATCGGCTACCTGCTCGACGCTGCATTTGAACTCAAAGACCGTGGAGCGCTCGACCGCATCGCGTTGGCGCTGCTGGGAATCTTCGCCGTGCAGGCGATCGCCAACTTTGTGCAGGTCTATCTGCTCAGTTCCACCACCGAGCGTGTGGTGGCGGGGTTACGCGAAGACACCTTCTCGCATCTGATCAGGCTGAGCCCCGCTTTTTTCACCGAGCGCCGATCGGGTGAGCTCACCAGCCGGCTCTCCTCCGACCTCGCGCTGCTGCAGTCGCTGCTTGGTACGTGGGTGTCTGAGCTGTCACGACAGCTGTTGTTTCTGGTGGGCGGCATCATCATGCTCACCGTCACCAATCCCGGACTCACGCTTACAACGCTGGCCGTTGTACCCATTGTGGTGGTGGCCGCCGTCACGTTCGGGCGCGCGCTGCGCAAAGCGAGTACTGGTGTGCAGGACCGGATTGCCGATGCCATGGGCACCGCCGACGAAGCATTTGCATCGATTCGCACGGTGCAGAGTTTCACGCGTGAGCAGATTGAGGCAACCCGCTTTCGCTCATTGCTTGAAGGTGTGGTTACTGCGGCGGTACACCGGGCCAAGTTACGCGCCGGCTTTTTCGGCGTGGTGGGCTTCGTGGCGTTTGCGTCTGTCGTTGCCGTGTTGTGGCAAGGTGGCGCGCAGGTGTTGGAAGGCAATCTCACCGCGGGCTCACTGGTAGCGTTTCTTTTTTATGCACTCACGCTGGCCGCAGCGGTTGGTGCATTGGCGTCGTTGTTTGGCAACTTTCAGGAGGCGGTGGGCGCTGCCCAGCGCGTGTTCGAACTGCTCGACGCAGAAGCCACGGTAAGCGAACCAGCCGTTGCAACCCAGCTCGTTCGTCCGGTGCGTGGTGAGGTGCAGTTTGCCAACGTCAGCTTTCGCTACGGCACTGACCAGCCGGCAGTGCTGCATGATGTGACACTGCATGTGGCGCCCGGTGAAGTGATTGCGCTTGTGGGGCGATCGGGCGCGGGTAAGACCACAATGGCCAGTCTTGTGCCACGATTCTGGGATGTTACCAGTGGCGCCATCACCCTCGATGGTCACGACGTGCGCACGCTGGCGCTGGCCGAGTTGCGCGGTGCCATTGGCATTGTACCGCAGGAGCCCACGTTGTTCAGCGGTACCATTCGCGACAACATCGCGTACGCGCGCCCCAACGCGTCAGACGCTGAAGTGGAGGCCGCGGCGCGCGCCGCCCACGCGTGGGAGTTTGTGGAGCGCCTGCCCGAGGGATTGGCCACACGTGTTGGTGAACGAGGCGTTAAACTGTCGGGTGGACAGCGTCAGCGCGTGGCCATTGCGCGCGTGTTCCTGAAGAACCCCGCCGTTGTTGTGCTCGACGAAGCTACATCGAGTCTTGATTCGGAAAGTGAACAGCTGGTGGAAGAAGCACTCAGCGAACTGTTGCAGCATCGTACAACGATCATCATTGCACACCGGCTCAGCACCGTGCGCCGCGCCGATCGTGTGATTGTGATGGATCAGGGACGCATCGTGGAGCAGGGAGCGCACGACCACCTCATGGCGTTGGGCGGTTTGTACAGCGCGCTGTATAACCGTCAGTTTGGTGACACGCCCATCGAAGCATAGGGCCGCGCTCGGCGCGATCGAAGCGTGACCGGTCAGGGCCCCGGCAGCACCACCGAAAGTCGCGCTTCCACTCCTCGCTCCACCAATATCGGCATGGCCACACGTCCCAGCCGCTCATGCCACGCGACGAGCACATAACTCCCCGTTGGCACGCCATCAAATGCAAACGTGCCATCACGTGCCGACACCGCCACGAACGGATGCGGCGCAACAGCAATCCAACCCGACACCCACGGGTGTTTGTCGTCGGTAATCGCCACAAGCCCCGGCCTGTCGAGCACCGACGTCACAGGGACCACCGCGCCCGCGTCCCCCAGCGACACCAAAGCGCGTGGAATGATCATGGGTGTGGCAATGGTGGAATCGTCAACAGCGACTCCCGTTTCTACGACATCGGCAAAGCGCAGTCTGACATCCATGTTGTCGGCGCTGCGCACCAGCAGCGTGCCGCCAACCGGCGCGCGCTGCACGCGTGGAAGAATACGGCAATCGTCGAGTTCAACCGCAACGCGCATCGATGCGGTGTCGCGTGGTCCATGCGCCACCCCCACCAGCCACACCAATGCCTCTCCCACACCATCGGCTGTACCAACCGTAGCAACCGTGATGTCACCTCGACACACATTCCGGTCGTGCGTGGGAGAGTGCACCAGATCAGGTGGAAGCGGGCCGTCGAACTTGATCACCCCGGCAATGCGCCCCGATGGACCGGGAGCCGAGTCTACCGCGTACTCGCCATCGCCCGCGCCGTTGGCGAGTGTGCCCACCAGTGACTCCACGGGCTGTGCAAGAATCGGATCCGGTGCATCGGGCGCACCCTCGCCACCACACGCAATCAGCAGCGCCAATGTGGGAAGCAGCGCATAACGCGCGCAGTTCAGGCGCACTACAACACAATGAGTTCGTGCTGGATCTCCTTCGGAGTCACCAACAACCCATCGTCGAGCACCAGCGCGTTCACTTCGGTACGCATGCCAAGTTGTCCGGGAATGTAGATACCGGGTTCAATGGAAAAGCCGCAGCCGGGAATCAGCAGTCTGTCATCGCGCGACTCGAGATTGTCGATTTGCGGACCCGAGCCGTGCAGCTCACGCGAATCGATGCTGTGTCCGGTGCGATGCGTGAAGTACGGACCGAAGCCCCGCGCTTCAATCACAGCGCGTGCGGCGTCGTCTACCTCCGCACCTCGCACCGGCTCACCGCGCGACAACCGGTCGTGCAGCAGGGAAAGTGCGGCATCCCGCGCATCACGTATCGCATCCCACACTGTAATAGCAATAGCCGACGGCGCCCCGATGCTGGCCATCCACGTCTGGTCGGCGTAGACACCGTTCGCTTCGTGGGCCCACAAGTCTACCAGCAGCGTATCGCCCTCGCGCACATGTCGTGGCGGAGCCAGTGACGGTTCGTAATGTGGGTTGGCGGCATTTTCCGAAGCCGCGACATCGGGACCGTGATCGGTGTGCAGCCCCAGACTGGCAAAATCAGCGAGGATTTTTTTCTGCAACTCAAGTTCAGTTGCCGGTGAATCGCTGCGGGCACGCTCGCCGCCAAGCTGCAGCGTTTCGAGCGCAATGCGCCGTATCTGCTCCGCCGCCCGCTCATGTGACGCGCGATGCGCGGGTGTCCATGTGGCGTACACATGGCTGACCAGCTCTCCCGAGCTGACCACCGTCGCGCCACTTTCCCGCACGAGCTCCAGCACGCCGGCTGGGATACGGTCAAGATAGGGGATGGCGTCGCCGGCCGAATATTCCATGGCGACGCGCTTGTTGGCCACCAGCGCCGCGACTTCCGACTCGAGCGCACGCCACCCGCTGTACGTCACCAGTTGCCACTCACTCGGCCACTGCGACCATGGCCCGGGTTCAATGGCGTGCTGGATGCCGATCGGTGTGCCTTCACGTGGAATCCAGGCAAAGACACGACGAGACACGAGTCCGTTAAAGCCAAGCAGCCCCGACGCAATCGCGTTGGTGCCACGGAAGTCGTACAACAGCCAGCCATCAAGCTCGAGTGCTGCGAGTTGCTGTTGGACCGCGGGGAGGTTCGCAGGAGTCAGCATCACATCAGTCAAAAGAGGAACGGAGGAACAGCGACGTCAGCGCCGCCAGTCGGTGCGCCATTGGCAGCTCGCGTCGCCGCGCGATCGGCAGGTCACCACTTGTATGGCGTGGTCATCACCAGTAAGTCCGAGCAGCATCTCGCGCAACGCAGCCTCGAAAAATCCGCAACCGGCACCGTGCGGCGCTGCGTCGGCCGTCACCGGCGCGGCGACATCCAGAAGTAACGTACTCCCTTGCCGCTCCAAGGAGCCGCCGAGGAATCGACGGCACAGTCCGCGCAGATGACGCAACGCAAGAGGACGCCCCACGGCCCGCGGCAGTGATCTCGACGCGCGCCGGGACGTTGCGGCGAGTGTTTCGAGTGCCGCGCGCGCAACGCGTCGCCCCGCATCACGGAATACGATGTCAGCATCCGGCCGACGTCCCACCAACCGTGCCAGTGCCAGCGTTTCGTCGTACGGGACCGGCTGTTGCTTGCGCACCATGTCCTGATAGCGCCGGATTTGCATGTACACGGTGTCGCTGAGCCCGAAGCGCTTGTTGCGCAGTTCGTGCACCAGCTCAGTATCGAGATCGGCGGTCGGCAGGTCGAGTGCGCGCACGGCTTCAAGCAGTGCGAGCGGAACGAGCGCGTCAACGGCCGGACCGGCAAGCGAAAGCGCCGTGATTCCGGACGGTGGGGTGAGGCGCGGCGAGGTTTCAGGAAACGTGTGTGTCACATCACGAAGCTAGCGATGCGGAGTGACACAGAACAGCGAATCTGGAGGCTGATTTACGCGGGGATCGGGTGGAACCTTTGCGCCGGATAGTCGTTGGTTATGATACGATCGGTTTTCCTGATGCGGGTGCGCGGCGCGCCGGCATCGGTGCCCTGCTCTGATGGTCTCTGTCCTGCGAGTGGTTGCTATGGCTGCGCTTTCGTCCTCTGAGAAATCCGCTCACGCGAAGAGCACGTTATCCCCCGAGTGTGTGTCCGTCCGCGAGCTGCTGGACGCCTACGTTGATGGTGAAGTAAGCGAGGCCGAAGCGGCCGAGGTCGTCGCGCATGTGGCGCTCTGTGAAAGGTGCCGGAATGCAGAAACCGCCTTGCGTCGGTTTCTGGCATCGGTCCGTCACACCCAGCTGCCGGTTCTTGCCTCGCGGCGCCTGAGATTGCGCATCGCCCAGCTGTTTCTGGCCGGGCACGACAACGCACCGGGTTCTGCTGCTGACTAGGCGGTCGCGGCGTGTCGGGCCATCAGCGCCTCGCGCGCTTGCCCCGCCCACGAGGCGTCACTCAGATTTGAGACCATGATGCTTCCCCGCTCCACACAGGTCCTCATTGTTGGCGGCGGGCCGGCCGGCTCTTCCACCGCATCATATCTGGCGATGGCCGGCCTGGACGTGACGCTGGTAGACCGGGCGCACTTTCCACGCTCCAAGCCGTGCGCAGAGTATCTGAGTCCGGAAGCCTCACGCATGCTCAGCGCCCTGGGCGTGCTCAGCGACATCGAAGACGCCGGCGCCGCGCAACTTACCGGCATGGTGGTTCGCGCACCCAACGGTTTCGAGATTGAAGGTGCGTTCGTGGCCAAGCATGGTTTCCGCGGATTCCGCGATCGCGGGCTGGCGCTTCGCCGTGAAGTGCTCGACACGCTCCTGCTCAACCGGGCACGCACGCTGGGTACCCAGGTCACCGAGGGAGCGCGCGTGGAGTCCATCACCCCACATCCGCAACGCGGCTACATCGTGCAGATGCGGATTGAAGGAAACACCCGGCAGATCCATACACAGTTGCTCATTGGCGCGGATGGCTTGCGCTCGGTGGTATCGCGGCAGCTTGGACTGGCCCGTCGGCGTCGCTGGCCCAAGCGCCTGGCGCTGGTGTCGCACTGGAAAGGTGTGAAGGACATTGGTGCGCGCGGTGAAATGCATGTGCAGTACAACGGGTATCTGGGACTGGCTGACGTGGGTCATGGCATCACCAATGTCGCGCTCGTGGTGCCCGCCAGTTCGGCGCGGGATGCGGCGGGCGACGCCCATGGGTACGTGATGCGGTGGCTCGATCGCTATCCGCATCTCGCGGCCCGGTTTGTTGGCGCTGAACGTGTCTCGCCCGTTCAGGCCACAGGCCCGTTTGCGACGCACGCCCGGCGCGCGTACGCTGCCGATGCCGCCCTGGTTGGTGATGCTGCTGATTTTTTTGATCCATTTACCGGGGAGGGCATGTACGCGGCGCTCCGGGGGGGCGAAATGCTGGCGCCGCATGCCATCGCGGCCGTCAACGCCCCATCAGCCCGTGAATCGCTGGCCGCGTTACGGGCGTACGACGCGGAGCGGCGCCGTGTGTTTGCCGGCAAATGGCGGGTGGAACAACTGATCGGAACTGCGGTGGCATTTCCGGCGCTCATGAATCACGCTGCGCGTGTACTGTCGCGCCGCACCGACGTTGCCGATTTGCTGATTGGTGTTACCGGCGACTTCGTTCCTGCACGTGAAGTGCTGCGCCCAGGCGTGCTGTGGCGCATGCTCGTTCCACCCGCTCGCTCATGACGAATCTTTCAATTCCCGCTGTTGATCCAGCGCTGTTTCGTGCAGTGCTCAGTCGTTTTGCTTCCGGCGTTACCGTGGTCACATCGCGCGATGCGAATGGCCAGGACTACGGCATGACCGTAAGTGCCTTCAGCTCGGTGAGCCTGGAGCCGCCGCTTGTCATGGTGTGCATTGACAAGTCGGCGACCTGGCACGAGGTGTTGCCCGAGGCCACTCACTTTAACGTGCACATTCTCGGAGACGAACAGGAAGCAATTTCCCGTCGCTTCGCGAGTGATCGCGCCGACCGGTTCGTTGACGTGTCGCACACGCGCGGCGCCAACGGTGTGGTGCAACTCACGGGCGTGCTGGCGCTGCTTGAGTGCCGTATCACCGCGCGGCATGTGGCCGGCGACCATACGATCGTGGTCGGCGAGGTTGAGCAGGCGCGCGCCGAAGAAGGTGACCCGCTGTTGTATTTCCGCGGTCGCTACGCCCGGATTGCACGCTGATGCGCTCGTTGGGTGGGTGCGGCCAGTGCTGACACCTGCCCGACGTCGTGGTGTGGAGTTGCTCGATGATCCGTCAATCGATCCGGCGCTGGCCACACGTTCACTCAG
>JAABRT010000168.1 GCA_011390805.1 Gemmatimonas sp.
GGCTCTGCGGTCAAGGCCGTTCTCCGCGTCTCCGTGCCTCCGCGGTAAAAGCAGTCCCGCTACGGAGCCTGCTCCCCGAGATAGCGCCCGAACCACGACCCGATCTCATCCCACCACACGCGCTGATTGCCGGGGCGCTGCACCCAGTGTCCCTCGTCGGGAAAGAGCACCAGCCTGCTGTCTACACCCTGCCGCTGCAGCGCCGTAAACAGCGACGTGCCCTCGGTGTATGGCACCCTGAAGTCCTGCTCACCATGCAACACCAGTGTTGGTGTGCGCATGCGTCCGGCCAGCGCGTGCGGAGACCAGCGGCGGTACTGCTGCGTTTGCGCCACGCGGTTCCACCACGGTCCACCAAACTCCCACTCAGGGAACCACAGCTCGTCGGTGCTGCTGGCGAAGTGTTCGAGATTGAAGATGCCGGCGTGTGAGGCCATCGCCGCAAAGCGGTTGGTGTTGGCGTTCATCCAGTTGGCCATGTAGCCACCAAACGATCCGCCGGCCACACCAATGCGCGTTGAATCAAGCCACGGATAGCGCGCCAACGCGGTGTCTACCCCGCGCATCAGATCGTTGTACACCTTGCCGCCCCAGTCGCGCGATACTTCGTCAATAAAGCGCTGACCGTATCCGGTGGAGCCGCGTGGATTGAGCGCCAGCACTGTCATGCCCATCGAGGCAAACAGCTGCGCGTTCCACCGGGTATTCCATTCATCAAGCCACGCGCCCTGCGGTCCGCCGTGCACAAGCAGCATGAGCGGCCACGTGCGCGTGCTGTCAAAACCCGGTGGACGCACTACAAATCCGTGTACCGGCACATCACCGGCGCCGGTAAACTCAATGTCCTGCGCAGCACGCAAATCGAGACGTGAGAGCAGCGTCTGGTTTTCGCGTGTCAGCTGACGCGGTTCGCGCACACCGGCGGCGGTGAGTCGTCCGGTCCATACATCGGGCGGACGGTGCATCGCGTCGCGAATCCACACCAGCGTAAACGCGCCGTCAGTGCCTTGCTGAAATGCCATTGACGACTGCGACGAGTTGTTGGTGCGCACCAGTCGGTCAGGGCTGCCATCGAGTGTGCCTTCGGCGGTAATCGACAACCGCCACAGCGATGTGCGTCCTTCGTCCTGCGTTTCGACAATCAGTGAACGGTTGTCGGGGGTGAAATAAAAGCGATTGGCGTGAAAGTCCCATCCGGGCGCGATCTCACGCGATGTGCGCGCACGACGGTCGTACAACATGAGACGCCACTTGTCGCCCTCAAAACCGGCCCGACGCTGCGATGCGTACGCAATCCATCGTCCGTCGCGCGAGAACACCGGCTGATAATCGGCCGCGCGATTGGCCGCGGTAATCACCACCGGCGATCCGCCCGATGCCGACACGGTGAACACATTCAGATCGGTGGTCCAGGCCATGCGATCCGTTTCCAGACGCGCGGAAAAGGCCAGATCCTGTCCGTCGTGCGACCAGTCGTAGCCTTCGGGTCCGCCAAAGGGCATCGGGGGGACATGCATGCGGGCGTTGGGCATCACATCACGCGGATCACCGCCGAGCAGATCTACAACGAAGAGATGCGAACGCGTGCCGTCATCCCAACGGTCCCAGTGGCGATACATGAGCCTGTCATAGGTGCGCACGCGCGACGGCGCACGATCGGCCCGCAAGGCGGAGTCGGCGTTGCACATGTCGGTGGTGCAGCCGGGATACACACGCGATGCAAACGCAATGCGGTCTCCGCCCGGCGCCCAGCGCGGACCGGTTGCCCCCCCCCAGAGCCGCGTGAGCGCGCGACGCGCCGACCCGTCAAGCGCGGCCACCCACAGCTGCCCCTGATGCACGTAGGCAATGCGACGCCCGTCGGGGCTGAAGCGGGCTTCGGCCGCAGGCGTGGTATCGTCGGGGAACGCACGTGCGCCGCCACCGTCGCTGCGCATGAGATACGTGCGCGCGGTGCTGCGATTGGCCGCCACGTTGGTGGTGCGCACCGTGTACACAATGAGACGACCATCGGGAGATACATGCGGATCGGAAACCGCACGCATGGCCGCAAAATCATCAAATGTCATCGCACGACTTTGCGCGCCTGCCAGGGCAGGCAACGCACACACTGCTACAACAATCCCTACGGTAAAACGCGCGATGACAGTGAGCATGACCTCTATTGCATGGTGGACCGGACAGAGCGTGCCGCCATGGCCGCTTCGATTTCCGGTATCTCGCGCGGGCTCCGGGTCAGCCACTCCAGGCCGCGCTCTGTCACAAGATAATCGTCTTCAATGCGAACACCGATATTCGCATAGTCGGGAAGCAAAACGGCCAGACGCCTGGCAAACTCCGCATTCCTGGGCGTTTTGGGCAGCACCTCCAGCAGATTCTCGCGCACGTACACGCCGGGCTCAATCGTGAAGACACTGCCCACGCCCAGCTTCTGCTCGTAGTAATACCGATCAGGATCGTGCACTTCGAGCCCGATGCCGTGTCCCAGTCCGTGCAAATAAAAGAGCGAAAGCTGCGGACACTGACGCACACCCTTCTCATCGCAGTCGTACGTGGCGTTGACCGAATCAATGAGGCCAATGCGGGCCAGTCCGGTGGCCAGCGCCAGCGAAGCGGCAGAGTTCATGTTGCGGGCCGGTGCGCCGTTAACCGCTTCACGCTCCGCCGCGGCCTGCGCATCACGCACCACCTGATAAATGGCTGCCTGCGCCTTGCTGAACTTGCCGTTTACCGGATAGCTGCGCGTCATATCGGCCGC
>JAABRT010000169.1 GCA_011390805.1 Gemmatimonas sp.
GACAAACGCCGTATCAAAGCGCGCGAACGCGGCCAGATCGACGGGATCGAATGTGAGTGCAACATCGGCCGTGGTGGTGCGACCACCCCACCGTAACGCGGACCGTCCGGTGACCGTGGACACATGTCCCTGATCATCAGTCCAACGCAGCGTAAGATCACGCGCATCGGCGCCATCCAATGACGCCGTCGCTATACGACCGGTACCACTCACGTTTCCATTCACGAGCTCCGGCAGGTCGGGAACCACTGTACGCACCGTGCGCAGATCAATGAACAGATCGGTAACGCGTAAATCGCGCGCACTCGGATTCACACCCAGCGCCACCACGCCACCGGCGCGAACCCGTGATCGCGCACCCGGTGTGTTGGCATCGTCAAAGGCCATCAGCAGCGTATCAATGCGCAGTGCGGTGAGCGAGCCACCTTCGCGCGCCACGAACCGTCCGGTAATGCGCCCGTCCAGCTCGGGAGGCAGCAGATCTTCGGTGAGTCGCGCGGCCAGCGACGTGGTCATGGGATCAAAGCTCAACCCCACGTCACGCAACAGAAAATCCTTTACCTCGGCCACCATGGAGACTTCGCCTGTGATGCGCGAATCCATCGCGCTGGCGTCAAGCTCCGTGAGCATCACTTCGAGATGGTCGGGATTGTCCATCGTACGCAGACGCACCTTGGCCGACGCGCGTCCGGTCATCGGCAGCACCGGCCATGTCCAGTTGATGTCGGCCAGCGCGATGTCGGGCGCATCGAGACTCACATCGTAGCGCACGGGTCCCTCCTGCCCCCAGCTGATCACACCGGCCGCAGCCAGTCGTGAGTCGGGCAGCAGCACACGCCCTGCGTCGAAGGTGAGTGAGTCCTCATACCACACGACATCACCCTGCACGTCATGCACCACGACCGGTGGATCGCTCACCGTCAGGCGTGCGGTATCCAACACCAATCGCCCCGGTGCATCATCCGGCGTAATGGCGTGCACGTCGTGTGCGGCGAGCCTGGAAATGGTGATGGTGCGTTGCTCGAGTATTCCGCCGGGTACGCGAATCAATGTGTGCAGACTGTCGCGGTAGGCTGTGACGCTGTCACGCTCCGCACCAACAAACAGCGGGTGCGGCTCCCACGGCAGCGTGATCACGATTACGCCATCGCGCAGCACCAGATCATCAATGCGCACGTCATCGCCCAGCCTCGGCTCACGTGCCGGCGCTGGTGGCGCATTTGGGTCGCCAAGCAACAACCACTGCAGGTTGAACGGACCGGTGAGATCGGCCCGCAGATCGAGTCGGACGCTATCCAACTCAAGCGAACTGATACGCACAATGCCACCAACCGCATCGCGCACGTTGATGCGGCCCTGCACCCGACCAACCGAGAGAATCGGCTCGCCTAATGTGTCTACCAGCTGCACGTCCCGCAGGTCGAGCGAACGGGGATTTACCGAGCTGAGCGATCCGATGCGCAGTTCCCCTCGCCCCTCAAAAGCGCCGTTGGCGGCATTCACCACAGTACGCAGGACACGGGAGCGTCCACTCTCGGTTTGTGTAAACCAGAGCAACCCACCCGCCACCAGCACAACGAGTCCCAACACAAACAGTCCCGACCACTTGGCAGCACGACGAACACGGCCCGCCATGTTAAAACGCCTGCCCGAGACTGAAGTGAAACACCAGTCGAGAGAGAGCGGTGCGTGCGGATCGGGGGGCAAATGAACGCGGACAGTTGAACCCGCCGAGTTCGAGTTGCTGTTCGAACGTCACTTCCTGACCGGGACTTACGCAAATCACGTACGGCGTCGCTACACCGTCGCGCACGGACTGCAGATTGTCAAAGAGAAACGCCTTGCCGGTTTCAGCCTGCCGCGGGTTGTATCCGATATCCACGCGAAACGGGCCCAGCGGCGTGTCGAGTCGCACACCGATACCGGGCGTAGTGCGCACTTGCTGCAGTGCAAACGCATTCACGCCTGTAGCCCACACCGTACCCGCATCGAGAAACGCGACCCACTGTAAATCGCGGGACGGCCAACCGAAACGACGTCGGTATTCAAGATTGCCAATGAGTGATCCTGTGCCCCCTTCAGGAGACGGCAGACGCACCGATGCATCGGGATTTACCACAAACTGAAAACTGTCTCCGAAGGGTACCGAGTCTACGTTGGCGCGATCAACACGGTACACCACCGGTCCGAGCAGATTCTGCTGGTATCCGCGCACTGTGTTTTGCCCACCGGAAAACAGGCGCTCCTGCGGAGGCAAAAAGGGTACGCCGCCAACACGAAACGCGTTGGGCGCATATACCTGCGACCACTGCACGCGTGCTGCCACGGTACCGCCGGCGATGCGTGTAAACCCTGTGGCTTCGAGCGTGGGCCTGTAAAAGGCGTAGGGAGCAAAACTGTCCGATTGCTGAGCAAGGCCGAGAAATGCGGTAGAGCCAAGCCGCCCGTCGGCGCGCACCCTGCCACCATATCGAGGGTCAACTCCCGAAGACACCCGGTCGTACACCCACGACAGATTTATTGCGCGTGTTGAGTTGCCTTGCCGGGCCAACGCAAAGTCTGCCGGCTGGCAGAGCGAGAAGCGCACGCACGCAAGCACC
>JAABRT010000170.1 GCA_011390805.1 Gemmatimonas sp.
CACAGACGGAGGTCATGGAGAAGGGCGTGGCCTTCGCATCGCCGCGCTACAATGAGGTTGTGCTGACCGACCGAGACTTTACGACGCGACTCGTGATTGGCCGCAGGGGCGGTGGACCCGGAGACCTGTCTGCCCCCCAATCAGTCCGCGCGACGCAGAACGGGATTGCTATTCTTGAAGGCGGCAATCAGCGCGTCAGCTTTTGGACGTGGAATGGAGAGTTTTTGCATTCGGTGCGCGTGGGATCGACATCGAAGACGTTTGAAGTCGATGCAGAAAACCACGTCTTCTCTCCGAGTAATCAACCAACGACTTATGTGCTCGAAACGGCGGACAGTAACGTTTCCAGAAGCTGGGGCGAACGAATCGAGTCTACGGATGCATCCCGACCATCAAGCTTCTTCTTTGATATGGTGGCGCTCGCGCCGGATGGCACCTTGTTTGTCTTCGACAATAGGCTCCGGCTGATCGTTCGCGTGCCACGAGATGGCGACGCTCAACAGGCGTTTGGCTTGCCTGCGTCCATTGAGGCGACCATCGAAAGTGAGATCGCCCGTACGGACGAGTCATTTACTGAAATGGGCATGCGTGGGCACACGGCGGCACTGCGCGCGTTTCGCATGACAGACGACGGGAAGCTGTTCATTCGGACCATCGGCGATGGACCATTTGCGATGATCGTGAACCCGGCGGATATGTCGTGCACAGCGCTTACGCTGCCGGCCGACTCAAGCGCGCGTGCGGCGGTGAAGGGGGCGTACTCGATGATGATCGCAGACTCCACGCTGTATGTGGCATCGGCGGTTGGTCATGTGTTGGAGTTCGCCCTCGCCCAGTAGTGACAACGGAACTGGATACGACTCTGCTCGTTTTCATACATTCCTCTATGGCACCGTCGAGACTCACCTCATGGGGTGTCGGGCGGTGCTTTTTGCTTGGTCCCGCCCCCAACTCGATATATGCGTCGTCGCTAAGTCCCGGGCCTTTAGAAAAAGACCGGTGCCTCGGTTCGGTAGAAAGGGCCTTCGTTCTGGAGCTGCCAGCGGGGCCGACCGCCCTAGTCGGCGAAAACGATGCCGGCAAGACCGCTGCTGTCGATGCGCTTCGGCTGGTGCACGGCACACGCGATCAGGATACACCGCGCGTCGATCCAACAGATTTTCATCAAGCGACCATAGACGGCGAGCGAGCTGAAGAGATCGTGATTCGGCTGACGTTTCGCGGTCAGACACCGATTGATCGCGGCGCCTTCGCGGAGTTTCTCACGTATACAAAGATCGAAGGCGACACCGATACGGAGCTGATTCTGACATGGATGCCGAAGCGCAATGCCAACGGGGGCGGTTCACGCCGAGTGCTGCCGCCGGAATGGCGGACTGGTGCCAACGGCGATGGGCCGTCCCTTTCACGACCACCACCTCCGCGAACTGAAGCCGTGGTTACTCGGAACGAAATCCGGGGGGTTTTCGACAAACAGCAGGGGCAGGCAAGTTCCCGAAGGCCGCCGCATGCTCGGGCGACTCAAGCTCCATTATGTCGCGATGACCCGACCTACGCACCTGCTGTGTCTCGCGATGCGCAACGACGCATTCGGCCACGAGGAGCTCGACGTCATGACCAGTCGTGGCTGGACGATCATTGACTGCTGCGATCCGGATCAGCAGGGTGCAGCCATCACGCCCTGACGCGTCGACGCCACCTCCGGACCATGCCGAGCACCCACTGTTGCGTAACATGTTGCGTAGTACCACCGCGACAGATCGCGACAGACGTCGTCAATCGCGCGTTTCCCTCGAGAATGCCGCATGGAGGTACCCCTTAACCGGTCTTGAAAACCGGCGGGCCCGAAAGGGTCTCGTGAGTTCGAATCTCACCCGCGCCGTAGGAAAAAGCGACCAGGTTCGAGGCGGTCATCACCGCGACGCGAGTTCGACGATCAGCCATGACGAGTGATGACGAAATGGACGACGAGTTGCGTGCACCACGCGATGCAGTCGTCCGTCGCGTGCGAGCGGAGCAACGGCAAATCGTTCGCGACTATCGAGCGATACCGCAGTCAGTTCTGAGTGCGCGTCAGGGGGACGGTACGACCGCATCACCCTTCAGGAGTCCGCTGTGTAAGGCGTGGCGTGCGCTGTTTCCCTGTAGTCCAATCCTGGTTAGAGTGTTACGGAGACATGCGACTCGTACC